>JASJEE010000142.1 GCA_030064835.1 Microcoleaceae cyanobacterium MO_207.B10
ACAGCGCTTTTCGCTCTTGATGAACCACGTCGCCATCAACCAAACCTTGTAGGGACGTTGTATACAACGTCCCTACTGTGGTCTGGATTGACAGATCTAAAATGGTGGGTGACAACGGATTACTGAATCCCTTTTACAGTATGACTTGAAGCCGTATAACGCACCCTAAAATTTTGCACAAAATTAGCTGTATTGGTCCACTACCACCTACCACCTACCACCTAAAACCTAAAACTAAGCAATGTAGGAATATTTTATGAAAATGGTATTAGTGACAACTACTAAAAATCAGTCAAAAGTCTAGCCTTTCTCAGAACAAAGCTCAAAACAGTCTCCTGTGATAAAATAATATCAGCTCTACCTTCCATTCCCGACTGAATTGGAAATAAGCGATCGCTCTTTTCCAGGTAAGGTTTTTCTGGAGCAATAGTCACCTCATAATAAGCCTCTCGAAGTGCTTCTGGGGCTATCGCATCTGGAGAAATAGAGTTAACTGTTCCTTTGAGAATACCATAATCAGGAAAAGGATAAGCTGATACGCGAATTTGCACAGGTTGACCTACTTTAACCCTAGCAATATCTGATGCACTCACCCTAGCTTTAAATACTAAAAGTGCATCACTAGGAACAATTTCAGCGATCGCTGCTCCTAGTTCTACAGTTTGTCCTGCATTACGCAAAGATAGCTTAAGTATACTACCATCTGCAGGAGATCGGATCACACTATTCTCAAGTTTTATATCCACCTGTTCCAGTTCTCTTTGACCGCGAGTCAAATCTTTAATCAGTTCTGTACGCTTGACAATTAGATCGCGCCGATCCTTCGCGAACTGTTGAGCAACAGTTGGCAGTGATCGGGATAGTTCTAAAATCGCTGACTCAATAAACGACTCCTGTATTTGATTATTATCCGTACTAGATTGAGATTCGCGGAAAGTTTGAGGTTGAGCAGTAGTTAAAATTTGAACTTCTAGAGCAGATATTTGTTGATTTATCTGTTCTAATTCTACCTCACACTGTTTAATTTTTTCTTGTAGTTGATTTTTTTGACGACTTAGACCAGATTCGTCTATGCGTGCGATCGCATCTCCTGCCTCAACGACTTGATTTTCCTTGACTTCAACACTTTCTACTTTACCTTCTGTAACTGCTTGAACAATTCTCACATCTCCTGTGGGTCTAACAATAGCTTCCGTTCTAACTGTAGGATTATACTTGACTACGCTCATCATAGCAATAGCCACACCAAATGTTCCCACTAAAAACATTCCCCCTAGACTACTCCAACGACTCAGGGGAGGCAGAAATTCATCACTTTCTAATGGTTGTAGTTCTATAGAATCTGAATTACTGAACATAATTATTGATTTTCCTAGTATAATGATTTTTTGTCTAAATTGCCACATTAGTGACTTCTGTCAACTATTTTAATCAGAGTTCTATTAGTAATTTTACTCTTGGCTTAAATTTTCAATAAGCTAAGTCAAGAATCAGTATTCTTAACCCAGAATATATATAGCGAGATTAGTTTTGAATGAATAGATAATTCAGTAGATTTTATAAATCATGAAGATAATAGCTGACTCTAGGAATTTTCGCAGATTTTTCCCTAGTTATCCGGATGTAGTTAAATTTTTCAGAAGTTAGCATTAAATAATATAGATGAAGCTAGAGTGAAGAATAAAGTTTTTATTTGCAAGCACCTAAGAAGCTTTTGTAATTAGCAGGTATATTGATTGAGATACAAAAAATTTCTAGGGTTAGTGTGGGAAAAATCCGGATATTCAGAAGTGTTCAGGAAGAATAGATTAAAATTTTTGCATAATTTCAAGAGATGAGCAAAGATTGCCAAGATTTTCTACAAGTAATTAGCGATGAGGAAGTTGATAATGCCAAAACCTCCAAATAAACAACTTTTTACAGAAATAAGTTCCGAAGAATCTACTAAAATCAATGGTGGTTACAATGAAATTTCTCAATACCGTCGCACTTTTTTAGGTTTGCATATTTGTCCTCGCAGTTATTATAGTTATAACCGTTCTTCTTCTGATTACCAACGTTATAATTCTGATTACTACAAGGGCAATCTCAGAGGCTACTACTAAGTTCAAAAATTAATAATTAATAATGAACAATTACCTCTTATTTGCCCTTAAAAGGCTATGCTTTATAAACATTTTTCTGAACATAAAACGTAGACATTAGACGGAAGTTATGTATTTGCCGTTCAATGTAGATTTCAGGAGAGTCAACCGATTTAATTAGGGTTTGCTGAAAAAGTATTTTGGTGGAGGGTAGGAGTCATGAGAAATGGCAGTTATAGAGGATGTAGTCGGAACAATTGTCCTTCAAATTTTTCGTCCTTATCTAGTCAAAATCCTCACTTTTTCAGCTAATGGGAAAAAAAGCTTGTACTTTTTTGGCACAAAATCAGGTTAAAGCCTTTATCTTTAAAGACTTCTGGATTTAATCAGCAAGCCCTAATTAAAGGCTTTTCTTCCCCCACCTCCCTATCAGAAAAGGGTTGCGCGGAGTTCCTGATCAGGGATAGCTTAAAAGGGGAGGCTTTAGACCAGAACTTTTCGGTAAGTTATTAGTCTTGTTGTAAGCATTAGCGCTGACCGCTAATAGCGGAATGCTTACGTCTTGTTGATAGCGACTTTAGACAATTAATACTAGGTTTATGAAGTGCTTGAATAGAGCGCTTCTATTGTAGTGTTTATAGTATTTTAATTGAATATAAAAGTATAAATAACAGGATATTACTCAATTATTGATACTTTGATTTAGTAGCTATCCGGATGTTGATAACTACTCAGGAATAATTGATGGTAATTCTTGGAAATGTACAGGAATTATTGAATTTTACTGATGTCGTTAAGCTTGAGGAAATTCTTCATGCAAGAAGCAAAAAACAATCAACTATTTACTGATATTTCTAGTGAAGAGTCTGCGACTATTAATGGTGGTCATGGCTATTATCACCGTCGTTATTACGGTTATCGTCGTTCTTATCGGCCTGTACGTTACTACTACCGTCGTCGTCGCTACTATAGCTGCTACTAATTAATATTTTTTTAGGAGTATTTACTGCTTCAATTCAATTAAAAAGCCTCTTCAAAGATGCTTTTTCTTATTTCCTAAATAGTGGTGAATTAGAAATCAAATTTTCTCCGGATGCTATAATCCACGAAGGAAATATACATTATAAATAACAAGATAGTTAAATATAAATATAGATTTTTAACCATCTTGTGAACACAACTAATCCAGAGGATAATCTGATGCAAGAAACAAAAAATATCGAATTATTTTCCGATATTTCTTCCGAAGAATCTGCCACTATTAATGGTGGTTACCACTATGACTGTTATGGTTACGGTCGCTCTGTACGTTACTATCGTCGTCCTGTTAGCTATCACTACCGTAGTTACCACTATAACAGCCGCCCTCGTTATGTTAACTATGGCTACACTAGGTACAACGACTGCTACTAAAAATTAATAAATACCTTACTCTGGCTTTTTTAGTTTAATTTAAGTTGAATTAAATCTAGCACCTATAGTTTTTTAGGTGCTTGTTTATTCAACTATAAAAACTCCCTAAATCGAAATAAGAAAATTACTCCGGAACCTGTACCTCACCCAAGAATAATACATTAGAAATCACGAGATAGTTAAATCAATATACATCAATTTATCCTAGCTTGTGAATTAGATTAACTCTGAGAAAAAGAATCATGCAAGAAACTCAAAAAACCGAACTATTTTCTGACATTTCCACTGAAGAATCTGCTACTATTAATGGTGGTTGTGGTTGTGATGGTTACGGTCGCGGTCGTTCTGTAAGTTATTACCGTCCCCGTTACTACTATGATGATTATGGATACGGTCGCTCTGTAAGTTATCGCTATAATTACAACAGCTACCGTGGTCGTGGTTACGGTGGTCGTCGTAGTGGCTGCTACTAAAATTTCTAAAATTTAGCTATTTTATTGTGGCATTATAAATTAGGATTTAAGTTGAATCAAATAAAGCACTCATCACTTTATGGGTGCTTTTTTTCTGATTTGAATGCTAGTCAGGAGAAATAGTTATTTGGGATAGCATGAGTGATAAATTTAGTTATTATTAAATTAAAAATTAAATAATATGTTAGACATCGTACCAGTACCAATATTACCAAAAGCATCTAGTGAACGAGAAATAAATAGCTTTAATAAATATCCAGTAATTCTACAGCAAAGCGAAGAAGATTGTGGAGCCGCTTGTTTAGCTACAATTGCTAAATATCATGGCCGAAATTTAACAATTAATCGCCTCAGAGAAACTATAGGAACTAATCAACAAGGAACTACATTATTAGGTCTAAAACAAGGAGCAGATACTATTGGTTTTAATGCTAGGTCTGTGAAAGCTAACCCAGGAATTTTAGACCAAATTGAACGCGCTCCCTTACCAGCAATTATTCATTGGCAAGGTTATCACTGGGTAGTTTTATATGGCAAACAAAGCGATAAATATGTAATTGCTGACCCTGCTATTGGGATTCGTTTCTTATCAAAAAAAGAAATAGCTGAATCATGGGGAGACTGGGTTTGTTTATTAGTAGAACCCGATCCAAAACGCTTTTTTTCTGAAACAGATGAAAAAGTAAGCAGCATTAGCAGGTGGCTGAGACGAGTTTGGTATTATCGTCAAATAATTATTCAGGCATTTATACTAAATATTGTCTTAGGTTTACTTTCTATTGCTTCTCCTTTTTTAGTACAAATTTTGACTGATGATGTGCTAGTTCGGGGCGATATTCAGTTACTAACTACTGTAGTAATTGCTGTGATTGTGATGAATATATTTAGTAGTTGTCTGGAATTAGTTCAGTCTAATATGATTGCCCATTTTGCCCAACGTTTAGAATTAGGATTAGTAATGGAATTTGGGCGAAAAATTTTACGTTTACCATTGAATTATTATGAGACGCGACGCAGTGGTGAAATTGTTAGTAGGCTTACAGATATTAAGGAAATTAATCAATTAGTTTCGCAGGTAATTGTCAGTTTACCTAGTCAGTTTTTTATTGCTTTGGTTTCTGTGATTGTTATGTGTCTTTATAGTGTTTCGCTGACCATAGTTGCGATTTTTATGGCAGTGGTGATGACCTTATCAACTATTGCTTTATTGCCAATACTACAGCAAAAAACCAGAAGTTTATTTGCGTTAGAAGCAGAAACTCAAGGTGTATTAGTCGAGACTTTTAAAGGAGCAATGACTCTGAAAACTACCTCTAGCGCTCCGCAATTTTGGGAAGAGTTTCAAGGTAGATTTGGTAAGTTGGCAAATTTGAGTTTTCGGACTACGCAAATTGGGATTGTCAATGATGTCTTTTCAGGTTTAGTTGGTAATATTGGTAATATTTTTCTGTTATGGTTTGGTAGCAATTTAGTCATCGCTGAACAATTAAGTATTGGTCAGTTATTAGCTTTTATTACTATGAATCAGTATGTGGTAACTTTAGTTAGTGCATTGGTAGGATTTATGGATGAACTAACAAGAGTTCAAACTGCTACTCAGCGACTTTCAGAAGTAATTGATTATCAAGCAGAAACGGATGAAAATAATCAAAAACCTGATGTTAAAATTCATGGTAATGCTGATATTATTTGCTCAAATATTAGTTTTCACTATGCGGGTAGAATTGACTTATTAGAAAATTTTTCTGTAAAGTTTCCTGGTGGGAAGTCTATAGCTTTAATTGGCGAATCAGGATGTGGTAAAAGTACCATCGCAAAATTAATTGCCGGTCTATATCCTGTGCAGTCTGGTAATATTCAGATAGGTATTTATAATCTGCAAGATTTAGATATAAATTCTTTTAGAAAACAGGTAGTATTAGTGCCTCAAGATGCTCATTTTTGGAGTCGTTCAATTATTGAAAATTTTCAATTAGCAACGCCGGGTGTAACATTTGAAAAAATTGTTCAAGCTTGTAAAATTTCTGGTGCTGATGAATTTATTAGTCGTTTACCTGATAAATATCAGACAGTTTTAGGAGAATTTGGAGCGAATATTTCTGGCGGTCAAAGGCAACGTTTGGCAATAGCAAGAGGTATTGTTAATGACCCTGCTGTGTTAATTTTGGATGAATCAACTTCGGGTTTAGACCCGATAAGTGAGGCGGAAGTTTTGGAGAGTTTATTATCTCATCGACGGGGTAAAACTACAATTTTTATTAGTCATAGACCAAGGGTAATTAATCGGGCTGATTGGATTGTTTTATTGGATAATGGTAAGTTAAAATTGCAAGGTTCTGTGGCATCTTTACGAGCAAAACATGGGAATCATTTAGATTTTTTGAATCCTTAATTGGAAAAGGAATAGAGTCGGAGTCAAGAGAAAGAAGGGAAATAATACTAAATTGATAAATGTTGGCTACAAATATTATCAATCTTGGGTGTAGGGTGTGGGGTGTTGGGTGTTGTGAAATAATAGGAAAAACAAAGAAAAAGGCTGATTATAAAATGGATAAAGTGGCAAAACTTTATTAATTAGTTAATCGTTGAAGTTTTCTCAGTCATCACATTCCCCCGCCTTCGCGAGGGCCAGCTTTTTTTTAATTGGTATAATAGAGAGAATTAAACTAGTATATACAGCAGATTCCCGGTTAGTATCACATTTACTAATGGGATGAATATGTGCCCTACTCCCAGACTCCTGTAGGGAAGTTTGGATGCAACCTCCCTACTTCTCTCCACTTCCTAAAACCATAAACTAAAACCATAAATAGATGTACTTCATAAAGTTGGAAACTTATGTATATCTCAGGGTGGGCAAATCTTTGCCTACTATACTTATTGAACATAAATTCTTTAAATGTTATGGCGATCGCCTGATACTAAAATAGCTACATTTTAAGTTTTCCTATTTATTCTTGATAATTTTATAGTGAAATGATAAATAATTCTATTAATAAAATCAATAAAAAATCAGTCTGGTAAATCATCTTTACCCAAAAATCAAGTCTTAAATATTTTTCATGTTACGGTCTAAAATAAAAGTCTGTGGTGGATAAATTGCAATTTTCTCAAAATCTGGATGTAGGGGATTAATCAAATAATTATATTCATGGGGAATAATTGCAGAAGGAACCCTTAAAACTGCTGTACTTTTAGAAGCTAACCATCTATCTCCAATAGAAGCTAAAACTTTCGGTGGAGGAGTATCACGCCAGTGAGCAGGTAATACACTTTCATCTAATTGTTTAATCAGAAAATTATCAGGAATTTTGACACCAATAGATACAAATATATTGCCAAAATTCTCTATCTCCATAGTTACTAAAGTTTCTAATGCGGCTAAAGAAAGAGTCGCCGAAGTATAAATTAAGGCTGTACCTGGAGAATTCCAACGGCCTCTACCGAGGCCAGTACCTTCACCTTTAAAACTAGTATCAATGTGTTTTTTATGAGAGATTCGCCATACTGTTAGACTCATAGTTATTATCTTTAATTATGGAGCAATAAGGAAATACAATTAAGGGTAGGGTTGGTTGAAATTAACCTATAAATATTTAACAATAAATATTATTTTTAGCCCCTACCCTTAGACATTTCTGATAACAAAGCTAAAATAATAGATATAAAATAGCTTTGTGATAATTTTGTATTAACTATTAATCGCATCTAGCAATTAATAATTAACCAAAGCTGAAAATGGAATTAGCTATAAACTCCATACTCGATTCTATTCAAAAGTTCATCGACCTGTTGTGTGCCTGCATCTGTATCTAATAACTCTAAAGGAGTAGTTCCTGCTAAAGCACGATTTGATTTTTTTAACCAGTCTCTTGCTGCTTCCACATTTTCAAATATTTCTAATATGCGGGCAAAAATTCTGGCAATACGATAAAGTCGATCTGACTCAGAAAGATCGAGAGGTTTTTGATCTTTTTTGCGCCTAGATATAGTGCGCTCAGAAGTTGCTAATAAAGCTGCCATTTGTGACTCGGAAATACCACAATATTCTGCTACTTTAATTACAGAAATTATGGAAAATCCTTGACGGATTATACTGACTATTTGCAGTTCTTGGGGCAGTTCCAAAATTTGTTCAGGTATTCTTTCAAATCCTAAAATTTGATAGATTTTCGGGATAGGTTCAGTTTCCGAGAACTGAGAAACTGGATTTGGGGGTAGCATTTGGACATCCTCTTTTGGTCATTTGCCTGACATATTAATGTCAAATGTCTTGAATTGTTCAAATTTAAAATTTATCTGGGGTCAAGAGTCTAGGATGAATCAAAAAGCAGGAAGTTATGGCCATACTTAATAGGATCAACCTAAGATTTTTTCTTTAAAAACGTGACTTTAAAGACCTGTACCCACAAACAGCAGAATCAGAAAAATCAGAAAGAGTATAAATATCAAGCTGTTAGAAACCATTTTGTATATACAGTTAAGCTTATATCTAGAAAATTATAGACAATATTGTCACCAATTTTTCGCCAAAAAACCGCCTTTTGCAAGGCGGATTGATTAATGGGATAATTTCGACCAAATTTACTAGCTTTGGGACAAATTTTATAGCTAGGCTTCTACTTGTACCCCATGCCAAAAGGCCACATAATTTTGAATATTTTTGGCCTTTTCTTTGGGTTCAGGATAATACCAGGCTCCATCTTGATTTACTTGGCCATTAACTTCAAGATTGTAGTAGCTAGCTTCACCTTTCCAGAAACAGTTAGTGTGGGTATTGCTTTCTTTTAAATATTCACGGTTGACTGCATTGGGGGGAAAGTAATAGTTACCTTCGACAATTTCGCAGGAACTGCTCTCTGCTAAAACCGCTCCATTCCAAATAGCTTTTGCCATTATTTATGCTGATTTTTGTTAATTACCAATTATGTAGTTTATCAAATTTTTAACAACCCATGAAATTTTGTCAAACTATAGTCGAGGAAAATTTATTCTCAATATTCTCAACATAACTATTGACTTCCTAACAATAAAAACTCTGCCAAATGTGCCAAAAGATTCTAGCAGAAAGTCGGTCTAATACCAAATTTAAAAAATCCATGCCCTTGCGTATGTCGAGGTTGCCCTCCCCGAAGCGGGGGAATGTTACAAATAAACTAACGAGTAAATCATCAATTATTAATGATTAATGATTAATTATTAATTATCAATTAATCCACCACCTAAAACCTAGACAAACCTTTATCAAATGGGGATAACTAACAGCTCAAACTATTTTTTTTAATTGCATAGCAGCTTTCCTTAAATCCTCCGTACCAATCCGAGTTTGACTAATTCCTAATGCTGTTTTCTTTGCCCCTTTATTTATACTATCCATTGCTTCAACTACTTGTTGAATAGCAAAAGCTTGTTGTTGAATATTAAATGCAATTTGTTGATTATTAATAACCACATTATTCACAGATTCAGTTATTCTAGTAAAAGCTTGAGTTGTTCTTTCTGTAATTTTTAACCCCAATTCTACCGTTTTAGTACCTTCTTCAGTTACCAGCACAGTCGCATTAATCAACTCTTGAATTTCTTCAACTAACACTTTAATTTTCTCAGCAGATTTTTTACTTTGTTCCGCAAATTTCCTAATTTCTGCTGCCACAATAGAAAAACTCTCGCTATTTTCACCTCCACGCACCGCTTCTACTGTCGCATTCAAAGCTAATATATTTGTTTGATTAGCTAAGTCGCTTACCATCCGGGAAATTTTGCCAATTTGATTAGTTTGTTCGCTTAACCTGAGAATTTGTTGGGCGATCGCTTCGACTTTTACTTTTAACTCATTCATACCATCAAAGGTTTCACTAACAGCATGATTCCCTTTTTCTGCAACTTCTAAAGCTAACTGAACGGTATTATTAGCTGCATTTGCTTCTTGAGCAGATTGACGATAAGACCCTCCCAACTTATCCATAGTCGTAGTTGTAGTATTAACAGCATTTGCTTGGACAGAAGCCGTCCGTTCCTGTTGCTCGACAGTAGCAGCAATTTCATTAGCAGAACTGGCAATTAAATTAGCCACAGTATTAATAGGTTGAATCGCAATTTTATTAATCATAAATATTGTCAGTACCCCCACTATTCCAACTACAATAAAACTCCCCCAAGAAATAATTATTACTAACTGATAAGCCTGTTTTGCTTTTTCTATTCTTTCACTCAGGAGTTGTTCTTCTCCTTGAATCATATTATCAATTTTTTCCCGAATTTCATGCATTATCTGCTTACCTAAACCCGATAGCACTAATTCTCTTAGTTTTTCCTCTTCACCTGCTCTTTTAAGTTCTATAGTTTCTTCTAATTCTGCTAGTTTAGCTTCTGCTAACTTTGCTACTTTATTTAATCTTCTTAGCTGTTCGTCAGTTTGATTATCTGATATTCGATTTCTAATTTCTTGAAATAGAGTATCAATTTTTTCTAGAGATCGATTATATGGTTCTAAGAAACTATCTTGGCCAGAATAAATAAAGCCCCGTTGTCCTGTTTCCGCATCAACTAAATTTTTTTCTAATTCTCTTAATAAAGCTTTAACTTCATAGGTATGAGCCACCCATTCTGAAGAATTTTTTAAACTTTTAACACTACTTTGGTAAATAAGATTACTTATCCCAATCGTAATCATAATTATCCCTACGCCCATAGGTAAAACTTGTCTAATATTCATTTGTTTTTTCTGTCTATATTTAATTTAAAACTGCTTGATTGAATTTAATAAAATATAACTAATATACTGAGCCAACTAGGGAGATAAGTAGTCGAATGGTACACCTATAAACTGTGCAATAGATTTTTGTTTCTAGGTATTTTTATCTTCTCTTTATTCTAACAATTTCCACATTTATCTATAGCAATCCTATTTGATTCGTGGCAAAAATCTTACTGCTTTTTAGGGAAAAGGGAACAGCGGTGCGACCGCGCGTTGTCTTACGGCGAATCGCGAACGCGCACTCCTGCGAGGGAACAGGTGGGAGTTTCAACTTTTTTATTTACTTTCCGTTTAATTTGTCACAACCTATGTGCGGATTGCTATATCTTTTTCATTCTGCACTATTTTAGCTGTGTTATACCAAATTGATAAATGTTTGCTACAAATATTATCAATCTTAGGTTTAGGGTGTGGGGTGTAGGGTGTGGTGGAATCATAGAAAAAAAAAGAAAAAAGCTGGTTATAAACGGGATAAAGTGGAAAAACTTGATTAATTAGTTAATAGTTGAAGTTTGCTCAAGCATCACAT
>JASJEE010000143.1 GCA_030064835.1 Microcoleaceae cyanobacterium MO_207.B10
AGGGTACTGGTGCCCCTAAGGAAAAACCAGCTCAAACTGAAAAAGCACCCGAAGTTGTCAAAGAAGTTGCAAAAACAGAAGCTAAAGCTGCTCCTGAAACTCCCAAAGCTGCAAAAGCAAAAGCTGCTCAAAAGTCTCAGAAAAAAGAACTAGAAAAGTCAGCGCCCCCCAAAGTTGCTACACCACAACCACCAATAACTAATGGTAAAGTTGCTCAGAAACCAGAAAAAGTGGTTTTGTTTGCTCCTAACTTTTTAATGCCAAAGCCGACAGCAAAACGTCGTCGCCCCGGTCCTAATATGAGTATGTTTATGAATATGGCTCAAGACATGAAAGTAGGCAGATAAATCACAATAGAGGTGAAAAAGGTTCTCTGAATTTAACTTTTCGCCTCCTATGTTTTTGTTCTTAAGAAAACTAAGGTACTGTACAATTGAAAAGCTGAGTCCCAACTTGTTTCTGTTTTCCGTGATATATCTACATAAGATTTAATTCGACTTAATAGTTGGGTATAATCTCTGCTTACTGTTTCCCCAAAAGGAGTAAAATCAGACCAAGTTTTTACTTTTCCTAACTTTTGGTTAATTATATTTACTAAGTCATTCCATTTAGTTCTATTTGTTGTAGTTTGTGATATTGATAGGGGTTGCTCTTCAGTCTGAGTCGATAGAGTAATCCCTTTTTGATATTGATAATTTTGGTCACAAAATCTAATAATACTACGACGACCAGGAAGATGTAAATCTAATATATTTGCATAATCTTGAGTCATTTCTTTATGACGAATTTTTTGGGAACGTCGCCTCGGATCGTAATCCATTGCCTTCATAAAAATAGGTAATAATCCCTCAACTTGAGCTACTACTTCTGACCAATCAAAATTTAAGTTTCCCATTTGATTTTCTTCATTTAGACAAACAATTGTTGCCTGGGGAAAAGTAGATTGAAAATATTGAACTCTAAATATATGTATCTTCTCAATATCTGATATTTTTGCCCAAAAAGTAGGAATTCCTACTTTAATCATTTGTTGACAATAAATTTTTAGTTCCCCAATAGTTCCCAGTCGATAAATTCGCCAACCTCTACTATGTAATTGCATTCTGGCCGTATAGGGGTCAATTTTCATAATTCTAGCCAGACTTTGGGCAGTTTCTGATTTATTTTCTTGACTGACTGGTTCAATAATAAGTAATCCTGGTTCGGTATTTTTGGGGTCAGACTTAGCGACGGCGATCGCTTGTTGTTGCCGATTTTTTTCAATGGTTTCTATTCTTTGTAAACCTTGACGTGCTTGTACAACTACTTGTGGGTTATTAGCATTTTTTAGTAGTTTTCGATAAAATTTTTCTGCTGATTCTAATTTATCTATTTCTTCATACCAACGACCAATATATAACTGTATCCATGGATTTTGAGGATGTTGTTTTTGTAATTGTTTAAGTAATTTTGCTGCCTGTTTGTAGTTTTTTTGTTCTAAGGCAGTAGCAACTTCTTTAATTTCTTTCATATATTAAGGAAGCAGTGAGAAAATAATTTGTATTGATTATTTCTCTAATGTAGCAGCTACTAGAGATAATGCAGCTAAAGGAGCAGTGACAGTTCGTAAAATACGTTTACCCAGGGAAACTGCTTGGAAACCTGTAGCGATCGCTGCTTCTATTTCCCCATCAGTCCAACCACCTTCGGGACCTATAGCAATTACAATTGATTCCGGATTTTTATTAATTAATAAACTGTCTAGTAAATGAGGATAATTATTACGAGCAACACATATATATTTATGATAATTAGGTTTATATATAATTTGATTTTGGAGTAATGATAAAGCTACAGTATATTCTACAGGTTCTCTAATAATTGGAACTATTTGACGCTCTGATTGTTCGGCTGCCTCACGAGCAATTTTTTGCCACCTTTGCAACTTTTGTGAACTAGGTTTAAGCAAAGTTCTAGAACTTATAACTGGTAAAATATGAGCAACTCCTAATTCTGTACTATGCCGAACAATTTCATCAAAACTGTTTCCTTTAGGCAAGGCAGAAATTAAAGTTATTTCTATTGGTAATTCATTTGTAATCGCAATTTCTTGTTCTATAATTGCAGTTAATTCAGTTTGATTAGAAGCATCTAATTTAAGTGTAGATAACCACCAATGACCTAGACCATCCATGACAATAAATTGATCGCCTGGGCTAAGTCGCAACACTCGACCTAAGTAATGTTGTTGGTCGGAATTAAGATAAACATGATTTTGATGAATTTGAGACGGGGCGATCGCTAATTTTTGTAGGTCAGCCATAAAGACTGGTTCAACAATTGATAATTGATAATTGACAATTGATAATTACCTCTCCTTAAAAACGGATAGGATTGACTGAAAGGAAATTTTTTTCTTTTTTCTCCTTAAAAGGAGAGGCTTTCAACGGAATTATTAGGCAATAAGAATATCAGTGGATAAACTTGGTGGAATTGTTGTTGACTGAAATTATACCACCTACTTAAACATTTTCAGGAATTCCTCTTTTGTATTGCTTTATTAATCAGAAATTTTTTCCTAGTAATGGGAGAGGTTTAGTTTTTACCCTTACACCCCTCACCTTTTTCCTAACTTTTAGTCTGGAGCGTGAAAAATTACTCCACTAGTCTATGAAAGAAACTGGAGAAAATTAACAGACTATTCTCCAGACTATTAAATCTCTTGAGAACAACTTTTTTGCTATCCTCTACTGTTTTAATATCTGACAATATACCTCGTATGCACCTATAAATTAATTTCAGCTAGGAAATATTTATTCAAAAATGCTTGAGATTACGAGGTATATGTTTTGTCATCAACTATGAGTGGAGATATAGCTAATTTTACGGCTTTCTCAAAGTTTTCGTTAAAAATTAATCACCCTACTTCTGATTTTCAGAAATTAACAATTAACAATTAATAACTACTCCTTCTTAAAACAAGGGAATTGACACTTAAGGATTTTTTTTGATTTTATCCACTCTATCCAAGGGGATGCTTTAAACCTGAATTGTCTAATTATTAATTGTTAACTATTAATTATTAACTATTGGGTAATTGGTTTTCATCACCAGTAGTTGGGCTTTCGTTTTTTCTAATCTTTTCGAGATATTCTGCAATTGCTTCAGTTGCTAGCTGAACTACTGGCTTACCCTGACGCTTAGACTCCTCTTTGAGTTTAGTGTAGATTTCATCCCGAACACTAACCCGGTGTCGCATTTTGCTAGTATCTTTAGGCTTCTCCGCAGCAGGTGCTGATGGAGTAGCTTCTGAGGTTTGAGGTTGGCTAAAGCTTTGACCTGGTTGACCTGGTTGACTGGGTTGACTAACTGGTTGACTAAAGCTTTGACCTGGTTGACTAACTGGTTGACTGGGTTGACTAACTGGTTGACTAAAGCTTTGACCTGGTTGACTAACTGGTTGACTGGGTTGACTAACTGGTTGGCTAAAGCTTTGACCTGGTTGACTAATGGGTTGACTACTAGGAGGAGCAACTGGTGTTGCCATAGTATTAGCTGGTTGGTTAGAAGATGCAGGAGTGTTCCACTGACTTTCAGGAGTTGTTGACGGTGTTACAGTTGTCGGTGGTGTTACCGAAGAGCTACTCTCAACATTTGCTGGTGGAGTTACTGGGGGATTGATTTCCTGGTTATTTTGCTGATTTTGATAATTTTCCTGATTTGTAGTCACTCCATCTTCTGGAGATTTTGTTTCAGGAGCATTTTCATTAACCACTGGAGGATTATTTTCGGAGTTGAATGAGGTAAAAGTTGGATTGTTAATATCTGTGTTCATCGAGAAACTAGATTGATAGTTGGTTACAAACTGACGGATAGCTTCAATACCGACACGATTACAAAAATCGCCGAAGCTCTCATCTGGTTGCCTTTGTTCTTTGAAATAGAGAAATATTGCCTCTAACTCAGCTTCCAGCTTATTGATATGTAGTTGGTCAATATAAGGTTTTGCCAGTCGGGTTTGGTTGGGCGACCCCCCTAGCCATATTTGATAGCTTTCAGGAGCACTACCGACAAACCCTAGTTCCGCCATATATGGTCTAGCACAACCGTTGGGACATCCCGTCATTCTAATGACAAAATGTTCCTGCACTAGTCCCACCTTGTCCAACAATAGCCGAATTTGTCCCTGTATACCAGGTAAGGCCCTTTCTGACTCTGTAATTGCTAGCCCACAAGTTGGTAAAGCGGGACAAGCCATCCCATAGCGTACCAGTGGATCGATGTCTTTTTCCTTTTTTATGCCATGTTGACTTAGAATTTCTTCTATAGGCTGTTGCTGTGATGGTTCTATTTCATAGAGAATTATGTTGTGGTTAGCGGTCAGTAGCATGGGTAGTTGGAACTGCTGAATTATTTTCAGCAGGGCGGTTTTTAGCTGGAATAAACCTTCATCTTTTATACGGCCATTTTCTACAGAAATCCCTAAAAATAATTTTCCATCCCCTTGTTGATGCCATCCGAGAAAGTCTAGGTATTTCCACTCTGGTAGAGATTTGAAAGGTGCTAGGGATTTGCCAAAATATTCTTCTACTTTGGCCTTAAATTTTTCGACTCCCCAATCGTGGATTAAATATTTCATTCTGGCATGGCGACGGTTGCTGCGATCGCCATAATCTCTTTGAGTGGCCACTATGGCTTTTAGTAAGTCATATACGTCTTCTTTGGCCACATAGCCGATTTCTTGGGCCAAACAAGGAAAAGTCTCTTCTTTTCGATGAGTGCGACCTAGACCACCCCCTGTCAGGACGTTAAATCCTGTTAATTCGCCTGCTTCATTAGTAATTACAACTAGGGTGACATCCTGAGTATATAAGTCTACCGAGTTGTCTCCTGGCACTGTTACAGCACACTTAAATTTTCGAGGCATATAGTGAGTACCGTAAATAGGCTCCTCACTATTATTCATTATTGTGCCATTACCATTACGTTGTCGAGCTGCTTTTACTTCCGGATCTTCTTCTGCGCTAATTGCTTTTTCACCGTCTAGCCAAATTTCGTAATATGCTCCTGTTTGTGGTGTTAATAAATCAGCTATTTTGTTAGCATAATCTTTCGCATATTGATATTCAGGACGGTTTTTATAAGGAGCTGGTGGAGACATCACATTTCTATTCAGGTCTCCACAAGCGCCTAGAGTCGAACCCATGTTTTTAATTATGGATGAAATAACAGTTTTCAGATTTTTCTTTAACACACCATGCAACTGAAAACCTTGTCTGGTTGTGACCCGTAGTGTACTATTACCATATTCATCAGAAAGGCGATTTAAGGTGAGATAAAGTTGAGCGGGAATAAAGCCACCTGGGTTACGGGTACGCAACATCATTTGATAGTCTTTTTCTTGCCCTTTAACTCGATTATCTCGGTTATCTTGTTGATAAGAACCATGAAATTTGAGTATTTGAATAGCTTCTTCACTAAAGTGGGTTGTATCTTCAAGTAGTTGAGTTGCTAAGGGTTCTCGTAAGAAGTTACTACGCTCTTTAATGCCTTCTAATTTAGAAGGTTTGCGCTCTTTCGGCGTTGAATTTTCTGATGAAATTATCATTTTTTCAAGTGCAAATTGCTATTATTTTCTGCTAGGTAAAGTTTTTTTGAGGAGTATTTATTTCATGGCAAAATTATAAATAAAAAATCATCTACGATCATTTTTTATTTATTGATACTTTACTCAATTTACTTGATTTTATTTTGACTCTAAATATTTCAATTTTAGCATTTATAATCATTTGGCATGATTCTATAAAATAACTCTATAGATTCTCTATTATACTCTAATACATCCGTATTTTGTCAACCTCTAGTTTTATTTATCTTTAATATAATTTTTACACAATGAAAGTTATCTATAATCACTGATTTGACTTTATTCTAGAATGTTAATGATGAGTATCACCAACAAGGTTTTGTAAGTAAAATGCCTGATTCACTAATGTATCAACAGGAAGAAAACTATGTCGTTTTGGAACCGAATCAACCTGAGCAGTTTATGACAGCAGCTGAACTGCTAAAAAAGTTGCGAGAAATTTTAGCCAAACAACAAGACAATTTACCTAGTGATTTACAAAAATTATCTTCTCTTGATACTCAAGCTCAACAACTACGAGATACTTATTGTGAGTATGAATTTACTCCCGGTGAATTCTTACAATGGTATGTAGTGCGTTTGGAAAAGTAGATTTTAAGATAGATTATTTTAATATTTACCCTTTCATAATCTGTGTCAAACTTGGGAATTTATTAATGGATAATATATAGATTGTCTTTGTGAAAAATATCTGAGAATTATTCCAATCATAGATAATGTTACGGGTAATTTTTCATTGTCTCTTAATCAAGTTACTGATTCTGGAGTAGTTATCAAGGCTAAGTCAATCTTTCCTGGTGAAGGTTGACTCACTTCTGCTTTTAACCCCGGCCCAAAAAAGCTTGACATTTTATCTTGTTTCTGCTCCCATGTATCGAGGGATATTGAGGGAGAGTCAAACTCTAGAACTAAAGTGTAAGCTCCATCTACTGCAATTTCTCTGATACCTTGCATTATCGGTCTGAGTTCATCTGTGGGAGTGAAACCTAAGCGAGCAAGAGATTCTTCTAGATGTACTTTTTGACCATACCTATACCTAGTTACATCTTGACGCAGTTGATTTTGAGTTTGAGTAGCCTGTTGTTCTCTTAAAGCTAGTATTTCTTCGGTAGTTGGTTGAGTAAAAGGTACTGGTTCAAGTTCAGCAGCTTTTAGAGCTAGACCTCCAAGCAGTAAAGGAATTCCGTAAAAGAATCCTGCTAAGTTAAGTGTAGGATTATCTGTAAAGTAAGCTCCTGTTCCAATTATAAAAATAATTCCACCTAAAATTAATCCTACCGTTGCCAAGGAAGTTTTGCCTAACATATTTAACATATTATTTAATATCAATTAAAATTTAGATAGTGATGGTCCTTTATATTAGTATTATTCGATTCTACCCTTACAGTTAATTTAGGTCAACTATTATCTTAAGGCTGTTTTTTTTGCCTACGGTTGCTGATTAATTTTTAATAAATCATCAGTATGTAACGAAAAGTAAAATTATCAAAAAACTTTTTCCCTTCTGCCTCCTGCCAGATCATAACCATAACTTTTAATGCTAACCTACTTACATCTGGAAGTGTGCGATAAATTTTTGTTTCTAGGTGTTCGATCTGCCTCTTCCCACAGACCTTTCTTTTCGCACACTCCCCCTTCTTTTTAGGGCGCACTATTTTATTATTCAAAACAATTAACTATTTTCAACCTTCACTAGAAGACTTTTTCAGTGAACCATAATTAAATTAATTAAATTCAACTGACTTACTCCAAAATTCTGGTCTAAAGCCTCCCTTTGGATAGGGGAAATAAGAAAAATTTTCCTTGACCGTTAATCCTATCCCTTTTAATGATTGTTAATTGTTAATTGTTGAACATATCAACGTAAAAAAGGTGGGCGTTCATTATTTGGTTGCTTCTTCTTTTTAATACTATCAGCCATAAATTTTTTCAACGCTTTATCTCTATTTTTCATAAAAGCTGCCCAAAAACCAGGCTGAAACTCATCCATTGTCTTAGCTAATGCCCAAACATCTACTGCTAAAATGTTGTATAGTCTTTCGTCTTCCTGCTTTAGGGAATTAATTCGCTTTAATAATCCTTTACTAATGGGGGGAGTTTGCTGATCGGGGTCTAAATTAGACATTTTTAGTATAATAATTTTCTGAAAATAGCCAGAGGTTTATCTACAATTAATCTGAACCCAGATTTTTAATGTAGCAATGAAGGTTCAAGTTAGTGTATTGATTCATCTGAGGTTTCTGGTCTCAGATTTGGAATTTTACTATTGAGTTAAACTGACTTATTAATCTATTATATCAATGTAGTAATCTATTTATAGATAGAGAGTGTTAAAAATGGATGCACAGAAAATTAAAGAAAGAGTAGCTACTATAGAAAGTAAACGAGAGTCTTTAGTAAGACTCTTGGAAAAACCTGACTTAGGTACACTCAGAATTGATGTTAATCAAGCTTTAGAAGAAATTGATGATTTGATTGATGAGTTTAAGCGCACTTTTCCTGATTCAAAAACTAACTAGTTTAGGTTAAAATAATCCAGGAAAAATATAATTTGACTAACGATAAATAAAAAAACAAGGGAATTATTCTAGTTTTTTTGTGCAGACTATAAATTGTTAAGTTTCATACTTGACAATTTATAGTTGATGATTTGATTTTAGTATAAAGTTGATTATTTGACACCAAACACTTCATCTTCTATACCAATCCACCATTCTCCAAGGTTCATTAGATCCTGATGAATATCTGCTAATTGATTGACATATTCTTCAGGAGAAAGTAGAGCGCGACGCTCTTGTAATTTTTTTATCCTAAGTTGTACTAAAAGCCAAGGCTTAGAAACGCTGTTGGTTGATTCTATATACTTAGCTAATTCTTGACTGTTCATAGTTATTAGATTTACTTTTAGATTATAGATATTTTATGGATATTATTATTGTGATTAATATATATTATTAGAACTATTAGTAATACCAATTTCTGCTCGCTACAATAATCTATTTAATAGATTTAGTGGGTTTAGTATCACACAAACTATAGAATCGAGATCACATTTAGATATTATGAATAATTGTAAACTTATGTAAAGAAAATTGTAGTTACCTTACCATGTCAAGATGAGAAAAATCGAAGAAAAAAAAAATGGACAATGCGGAAATGGATTTACAAAGGTTAAGAGAAGAGCAAGAACTTATTCTTAATCAAATAGATAACGCGATCGCATTATTCGATAAATCCAATTATTTAATTCTATTTAATCAAAAACTGGCTGAAATTTGGGAATTATCACCAGAATGGCTGAGTCAAAAACCCCATAGTGATATAATATTTGCTGAAATACTTGCTCAAGGCTATTGTTCAACAGAAGAATCTCAACAACTAAAAAACTGTTTGCTCAATACAGAAACAGAAAATGTCTCATTTTATATTGAACAAACTAACGGTATTTGTCTTAATGTAGACTGTACCCTCACATCTGATAGTGGTCACCTATTTACATTCCGAGATGTAACTATATATCAACACTCTCAAGCTAGCCTCAATGCTGAATTACGAAGACTAAGATTTATTCTCGGTCTCAACGAACGACTACAATATTCAGACAGCTTAAGAGAAATTGCCCAATTTGCCCTCAACTATCTGGTAGAGGTAATGGATGCTGCTTTTGGGGATGTCAAAGTCATCAATGGGGAAGGAAAAAATCGACAGGCAGGGCCAATTTCTAATCAAATTACCTCTCAATTTATAGCTACTTATGGGAAACCAGCGGTGGCCGACATGGAAAATTTGTTGAAACAGGGCATCCCTTATGGCCAAGGACTTCTATGGCAAGTCGTGGAAACTGGGAAGCCAATGTATGTTGAAGATTATTCCAATCATGCTAATTCTATACCAGGATTTCGCAATCCTGCTATTGGTCAACTAGGAATATTTCCGATCCCTGGCACAGATGGTAGGATTATTGGTATTTTAACTCTAGAGTCCCGTGACCTCAAAAAACTACAAGAAGCGTCTCAAAAAGATATGTTGTTTGCTGCTTGTCGTATTCTAGGGGTAGCAATAGAACGGGCCCAGTCTCAAGAACATCTGCGTCAAATTAATGAAGAATTAGAGCGCTCTTCTCAATTAAAATCAGAGTTTTTAGCTTCTATGTCTCATGAATTGAGAACTCCTCTTAATAGTATTCTGGGGTTTTCTGATTTACTACAGCGACAAACATCGGGTGACTTAAGCGATCGCCAACTTAATCAGGTTAAACTAATTCAAAAAAGCGGTCAACATTTATTACAATTAATTAATGATATTCTCGATTTATCTAAAATTGAAGCAGGGAAAACAGAGCTAAATTTAGAGCCAATTAATATTCACGAAGTTTGTACAGATTCTTTAAGAATGATTCAGCCACGAGCTGATAAAAAACGATTAGCTTTATCTTTAGAATTAGATTATCGTCTCTCTACAGTTTTTCTAGACCAACGCCGAGTCAGTCAAATAATTATCAATTTATTATCTAATGCTATTAAGTTTACACCAGAAGCAGGGCAAGTTAAACTTAGTGGACGTTTGGCTTATGGTAATCAAATTCAAGGTGATTATCGACCCGATCATTCTCCGATTAATCCTAGCACACCTTATTTATGTTTAGAAGTAGAAGATTCAGGAATTGGCATTCCTGAAGATAGATGGAAAATGTTATTTAGCCCTTTTCAGCAGGTTGATTCTTCTTTGTCTCGACGACATGAAGGCACAGGTTTGGGGTTAGTTTTAACAAAAAAGTTGGCTGAATTGCATGGGGGAACTGTTTCTTTAAATTCAACAGTTAATCAGGGTAGCACTTTCCGTGTTTGGTTGCCATTAACGGAAATGCGGGATGAGTTAATAGTTAATAATTCAGAATTAGAAGCAGGTATGAGAGCAGATATTGAAGGTGGAATTAACGAAAATTTAGAAAGTGAAAAATCTTGTAGGGTTTTGATAGTTGAAGATCAACCTTATAATCAGCTTTTGATTTCTGAAGTTTTGGAGTTAGAGGGTTATGCTGTTGAGTTAATTAGTGATGGGAAAACTATGTTGGATACGATTAATTCTGCTTTGGTTACTCCTGCAGCTTTACCTAATTTGGTATTAATGGATATTCAGTTGCCTGAGATTGATGGACTAGAATTAATTAGGCAAATTAAGGCTCATTCTATATGGCAATATGTACCTGTTGTTGCTGTAACTGCTATGGCAATGGCGGGGGATCGAGAAAGGTGTTTGGCTGCAGGTGCATCTGCTTATTTGAGTAAGCCTTTGAATATTGAGGAGATGATTACTACTGTTAAGTCTTTAATTAATAGTTAATTATAGTGGTTTTCACAGAACTTCTGCCCTCTGGTTTCTGCTTTTCAAGACTAAATTAATCATGATCATTTTTCTTTGTTGATGATTTTTTTCTGATTCTATCTCTACCTAAATATAACTAAAGAATATAATACCATTTTGAAAAAAGAATGTTACGAATAGTTGAGCCAACTAAAATGTTTTAATTTAGATAGCCATGGTAGAGAAGAGAACTGTTTATGGCTCAAGAATGAGATTAAAGTCACTTCTACTGACTACTAGAAACAACCCTGATTATT
>JASJEE010000017.1 GCA_030064835.1 Microcoleaceae cyanobacterium MO_207.B10
GGAGTGTGGGGAGATGGGGAGATGGGGAGATGGGGAGATGGGGAGATGGGGAGATGGGGAGATGGGGAGGGGAGTGTGGAATAAATTCAAAAATATATATTCTCACCATTACCATGCAGGACTACCAAAATCTTAACTACTGCAAAAAAAAACGCTCATTTGTATCTAGGGAAAATATTCTTATCCTCTCTAATCCCTATTCTTTGCTGCCTAATTCAAAATTATTTAATCAGACATAATATAACAAATAAACAGTCAGTCCGATTAATACTTAAAACTATACCCAATTAATTAACTAGCAAATTTATCAATCCCCTTGCTCCTGAGAATTTTTTCCAGGTCAAGATACTCTAGACTTATCTAAATCTTCAGAATTTTGAATATCTAAATCCTGATTTTGTTCTTGATTTGCCATCATTAGTCGCTCGCAAATATCAAGCAAATGTTTTCTACTATTAACAGGTTCTCGTGGCAATGGTTTTTCAGTATCAGGCCAGTTAGGTAAATCAAAGCAAGGACAGCACTGAGGAGGCATTCCTCTGACAGGAAATGGAATTGGCATTGAACAACGGGAACAAGGATTAACTTCCCACTTTGGACTTAACAACTCTTCAATAGTTTGATGAGTTCCCTCTAAATAACAATCTCCAGAGTCAGGGGATTGAATTTTCTGCCAGCATTCTTCAAACTCTTGACTGTAGCGATCGCGCATGAGTACAACTTCTGGTCTTATTGTCTCTTGACCATTTTTGATTACAACTTTCTTACCTAACTGAAACCAATAAGCTATATAGTGTCTGACTTGTGCGTGAGATGCCATAAATCTTAGATGTGATGTTTTTCTAATTACAAGTGCTTCAAAGCCAACAAATGGCCTCGATAGTATACCACCATTGTAACTTGTCCATTCTTGAACTAGGGACTTTAGCCTGATAATATATTCCTTAAGAATTAATTTTTAATTAATTTGTTAATTTGGCAAAGGCATACCTAAAAGGCTGAGATTCAAAACATGACCTCCCGTAACCAGATAAACAGATTGAGAAATGACTCCCACTCGACGGATTAGAGTACCCAGGCGATCGCGAAACAATCTTCCTATAGGAAAACTAGGAACAACTCCCCAACCCGTTTCTTCAGCTACTAAAATTACATCACCACTAGCTTTTAATAAACTATTAATTATTCGTTCTAAAGTTTCATTCCAAGTCTGTTCGTCTTGCTCCAAAATATTAGCTAACCAAGTACCTAAAGAATCAACCAAAATACAGGATTCTTGGTTCGCATAAGCATCTAAAGTTTCTGGTAGTTTAACAGGTATTTCTAAAGTAATCCACTCAGATGGGCGACGGTGCTGATGTTGTAAAATCCGAGTTTGCCACTCTATATCATTAGGGTTAACTTGAGAAGTAGCTATATAAA
Source organism: Microcoleaceae cyanobacterium MO_207.B10 (assembly GCA_030064835.1). Classification (GTDB taxonomy): domain Bacteria; phylum Cyanobacteriota; class Cyanobacteriia; order Cyanobacteriales; family Microcoleaceae; genus JASJEE01. Next base: position 1,423 of record JASJEE010000017.1, read on the forward strand.
TTACCTGTTTAGTAGAACAAATGGCTAAATGTTCTGCCCATTCACTCTTACCAGAACGAGCAGGACCAGTTACTAAGATTAATTGATCTAGAGCAGCTTTTGCAGAATTCATCAGAATAAAACTTTGGGATTAAGCTAGAAAATGAAGGATAATGAATTAGTCAATAGTAGATTAGGCCCAGATATAAAATCACTCTAGAGTTACTAACTCGAAGGTTAAAAGATACAAATCACCAGGGTCTAAACAAGACATTTTTTTGGCAGTTTGACACATAGTTGTTTTTGCTTTGCTGCCCCAATCTAAAATCAGGTGGCTCTAAAGTAATTTTTCAATGGTAAATGTAAATTAGTAATAATTAATTATGGCCATCATATCTGCCATTATCTGCACTCATAACCGGGACACTTACTTAGGAACTGCAATAGATAGCTTATTAGCCCAGGATTTTCCTGGTAGCTTTGAAGTAGTTGTGGTAGATAATGCTTCGAGCGATCAGACTCGCGAAGTAGTAGAAGCAAGATTTCCTCATTCCAACCTTAAATATATATATGAGCCAGTTAAAGGGTTATCTGTCGCCAGAAATACAGGTGCAAGTGAAGCCAGTGCAGAAATTTTAGCTTATCTTGATGATGATGCTGTTGCTAGTTCTCAATGGTTAAAAGTTCTATACGAAGCCTATCAAAGCCATGAAAAACTAGCTATTGCTGGTGGAAAAGTTACCTTGATTTGGCCAGATGGTATTAGTCCCCCAAAATGGATTTCTCCAGAGTTATCAGGGAACTTAGGTTACTATGATCTTGGGGATTCTGTGGTTTACATTAAACAACCTGGTTTAACTCCTAGAGGTCTAAATTATTCAATTAGAAAGACATTTCTCGAACAAATTGGTGGCTTTGATACCAACTTAGGCCGAGTGGGCAAAAAGCTCTTATCTAATGAAGAATTACATACCACAGAATTAGCAATAAAGCAAGGGTTGCAAGTTGGTTATTTTCCAGAAGCACTGGTTGCTCATAACGTAGCCCCAGAAAGATTAAGACCCTCCTGGTTTATTGAAAGAAGTTGGTGGCAAGGTATCAGTGAGTGTTATCGAGAACAATTAGCTGACAATGCGGGATGGGGTCAGTTATCGCGGGGAGGCGAGAGAATGATTCGAGGTATGTATAAGTGTCTAAAATATTTTAGGGACCCAGCAAAGCGTTTTGATAATTTTGTTTATGCCTATGGTCAAATAGGTTATTTAGGGGCGGCCATTGAGGGCATGATATCTACATCAATCAATCCCAGACCAATCAAATAAGGCAATTTCTATACAAATAATTATATTAAACTATGACATTATCTAAGATACCAGTATCAGTTCTAATTCCTGCTAAGAACGAAGAGCAAAATTTACCAGCTTGTTTAGAAAGTGTAGTCAGAGCTGATGAAATATTTGTCGTAGATTCTCAAAGTAGCGATCGCTCTGCCGAAATCGTTAAAAGTTATGGAGCAAATTTAGTAGAATTTTATTTTAATGGTACTTGGCCGAAAAAGAAAAATTGGTCTTTGGAAAATTTGCCATTTCGGAATGAGTGGGTACTAATTGTTGATTGTGACGAACGTATTACTCCTGAACTTTGGGATGAAATTGCTATAGCTATTCAAGACAAAAATTATAATGGTTATTACCTGAATAGAAGAGTATTTTTTCTCGGAAAATGGATTCGTCACGGTGGTAAATATCCTGATTGGAATCTACGTTTATTTAAACACAAAGAAGGTCGCTACGAAAATTTAGCAACTGAAGAAGTTCCCAATACTGGAGATAATGAAGTACACGAACACGTTGTTTTGAATGGAAAGGTAGGTTATCTAAAAAACGATATGCTTCACGAAGATTTTCGTGACTTGTTCCACTGGCTAGAAAGACACAATCGTTATTCTAATTGGGAAGCGCGGGTATATTATAATGTGCTGACGGGTCAGGATGATAATGGAACTATTGGTGCTAGTTTATTTGGAGACGCGGTGCAAAAGAAGCGTTTTCTGAAGAAAATATGGGTCCGCTTGCCATTTAAACCTTTCCTCAGATTTATTTTATTCTATTTTATTCAATTAGGATTTTTAGATGGAAAAGCAGGATATATTTATGGTAGGTTACTGAGTCAATATGAGTATCAAATTGGTGTCAAACTTTATGAACTTAAAGATTGTGGTGGTCGCTTAAATACTGCTAAGAAAAAAGAAACAACTACAAATCCTCAGCCAGTTGCTCAAGTAGATTCAGCTAGTAGTAGTTAGATAGTTTTCTAGGATTTTTTTGTATAAAGTAAGGTGAAATTTAGGGGAAATAGAAAATAAGGATAGATTTAACGAATTTTCTACAGCTCCCTAATTTTTTTGAGCATTTTTCACAGTGAAAATCTCAGCAATAATAAATTGATAAAATTAAATAATATAGCAACTCCCAAAAAGCCTAAAATAGAAAATTATAGATTTTAGGAAACAGGGAACAGGGAACAGGGAAAAGGGAACAGGGAAGAAGTAAAAAAGCAATTGTACCTCACGCTTAAGCATTTCCTGCGGAATGCTAATGATTAGATAATGTAACAAGAATTTTATGGGGTTATATGGTTTTGAATTATTGATGACTCCTTATGGGATGACTCATTGAAAGTTGGGGTTATTATTGGAGACTTTGGGTTATCGTTTTGAGGAGAAGGAGAGATTAAATATTTTCTTGACTAATGCTTTGGATGAGGGCATAAAAAAGTCTAGTTTGTTATTAGCACAATATATTTCTGAAGAACCTAATCAAGTAGCAAAGGTGAAGGGGGAAAACCGATTTTTGTGGTGTTAGGAAATCCTCCTTATTCTGCGACTGGAGGAGGATAGTAAATATTTGGCAGATGTTAAATATAATGGTTCGACTTGGGAGAGGGTTTATAAAATAGGTAAAGCTGGAAAAGAGATAACAGAATTAACTTAGATTGGTGAACTTGTAGAAAGATCTAAAGGTAGGGTGAGATAAAGAAAACGGACAAACAAATTTATTTGTAGAGAAAAAAGCTAACTTATCTTCAAATTTTTTAACTGCCATCCAGGAAAAATTAGGAGATATCCCCACACCAGAAGATATTCTTTATTACGCTTATGCTATATTCCATTCTCCTACTTATCGAGAAAGATATGCTGAATTTTTGCAGATAGATTTTCCTCGTATTCCTCTTACAAGCAATAATCAATTATTCCAACAATTAACAACTAAAAGCGAAGCATTAGTTAATCTACATTTACTCAAAAATTTACCGGCTTTCCATCCAGAATAAAAAACGACTATTAATTATCAAGGGGATGATAAAATTTTCTCAATTTTCCCTAGTAACTATTTACCTATTTCACAACCGATGAATCGGCAAAAGTTATTGTTGCTGTGACATAAATAGATAAAATTATTCTCAGATTTCCCCTCGGATAGTCAGACAGAAAAACTGAGTCGGAAAAAATCATTTATCTATATCTACTTGTCATCCCATCTACCTAAAAATGCGGTAGGGAAATTTGTCAAAATTATCTCAATTTTCCTAAGTAACTATTTACCTATTTCACCACCTATGACTCGGCAAAAATTATTTTTGCCTCCAGATAATTCAGAACACTAATGACAGAAATAGATAAAACTCTGCCGAGCTTTATCCTCGGATAGTCAGACAGAAAAACCGAGTCAGAAAAATTTATTTATCTATATCTACTTGTCATCCCATCTACCTAAAAATGCGGTAGGAAAATTTCCAAAATTATCTCAATTTTCCCTAGTAACTATTTATCTATCTCACCACCGATGACTCGGCAAAAATTATTTTTGCTTTGAAAGAAGTCAGAAAACTCAAGATAGAAATAGATGAAATTATCATGAGCTTTCCCTTCGGATAGTCAGACCGAAAAACCGAGTCAGAAAAATTTGTTGATCTAGATGTGGTAGGGAAATTTTCCTAAGTAACTATTTACCTATCCCACCACCGATGAGTCGGCAAAAGTTATTGTTGCTGTGACAGAAATAGATAAAATTCTGCCGAACTTTCTCCTCGGATAGTCAGACCGAAAAACCGAGTCGGAAAAATTTATTTATCTATATCTACTTGTCATCCCATCTACCTAAAGATGCGGTAGGAAAATTTCCAAAATTATCTCAATTTTCCCTAGTAACTATTTATCTATCTCACCACCGATGACTCGCCAAAATTATTGTTGCTTTGAAAGAAGTCAGAAAACTCAAGATAGAAATAGATGAAATGATTCTAGAGATTTGCTCTTTTCCTGAATAAATTCATTAATCTATTCCACACTCAAAATAAATTAAATAAACCTTTTAAAATTAACTCTTCTGTAGTAATGTACTTATAAAGATATGATGGGCAATCTCTATCAATTTTATGTTGGCAGCATAAAAGTCACTATTTTCCTAATTTAAAATCTCAATCAGGACTTACCCATTTTTGAGTTGCAAACACTACATATATGCAACGTTATAGTTTTTAGGTGCTATATATAGTTTCACTGCGTAAATTCTATCAATACTATAAAATTGTTTAATTAAAGTCAAGCCTAAAAAAATTAACTCCTAATGACAGATAACCAACAAACAGAATCTTGGGTCGATCTTCGCAAATACGACCAATCTTGGTATGACCGAGGTAAACCAGGTTGGTTTGTATTGCTGTGGTGGTTCGTACAAGCAATAACTTTTCCCTTAACTCCCCAACCTTTATATGGTGTGAGACGACTAATATTAAATCTCTTTGGAGCCAAAATTGGTCAAGGAGTTTTAATTCGCCCCACCGCCAGATTTACCTATCCTTGGAAAATAGCGATCGCTGATTATAGTTGGATAGGAGACGACGTAGTTTTATACAGTCTTGACCGTATCGAAATAGGTAAGCATTGCGTTATCTCTCAAAAAAGTTACCTTTGCACTGGTAGTCATAATATAGAAGACCCTAGATTTGGTTTACAAACAGCAAGTATTACTATTGGTAATGGTGCTTGGGTAGCTACAGATTGTTTTGTTGGTCCTGGTGTTAATATTGGAGCTAATGCAGTTATTGGTGCTAGAAGTAGTGTTTTTAAAGATATGCCTCCAGGTCAAGTTTGTTTAGGAACCCCCTGTCGTCCTCGCTATTCAAGACATATAATACCAAATTGATAAATGTTTGCTACAAATGATCGGGGTTGTTTCTAGTAGTCAATAGTCAGTAGTCAATAGAAGTGACTTTAATCTCATTTTTTAGCTGGAAACTATTCTATTGTCTGCTCTATAAAACTGATAAAAAGCGTCACATGGCGTGACAATTTGATGTTTACTTGCTGCTGTACGGACCTTGCATGGAAAGTCCCTACGGGCCGTTGGGGTTACTCATCCACAGGCATTGACGGGTCTTGCCCAACTGCATTTATTGAGTTGACACTTGTATTTAAGTCTTTGTCAATACATAGACTGCCAGAAATGTTTAAGCAGTGATTAGAGCAGAAGATACAAATAGAGCCGCTCATTACTACTTGTGAAGAGAATATAGTTTTATATCACTTACACACATAAATTTTCAACTAAGTCAAAACCCCCATAGCTATCTGACTTAAAACATTTCAGTTGGTTCAACTATTCGTAACATTCTTTTTTCATGCTAGGTATAAAATATCAGGTATCAAATGAATAATTATGGTTCCCATTTTGCCACCCTATTTATCGGAATTAATGGTTTTATTGCTTTCTAAAATACTCAGATTTTGAACAGACAATAGCAATAAAAATTGAACCACAATTACTTTCTCTTGCCTTCTCTCTAATTCCCATTCATTCTGACTTCTACTCTCTACAAAAACAGTCATTTAGCAAATCTTATTTACTCGTTCATATTCTTATAAGTTGCTACTGCAGAAGGTGAACTACGATTAAGATAACGGAATATCCAATACTTAAAAACTGCATCCAAAATCACAGGAAAAGTTGCAATAAATAGGAAGTTAAAATCTCGACTTTCTGGAAGTCCTAAATGCCTAGATACATTTTCAAGAATCACTTCCCAACCATGAGGTGAGTGGAATCCCACAAACATATCTGTTAACAAAATAATTATAAATGCCTTAGCGCTATCGCTGAGACCATATATCAAATCATCCATAAAGGATTTTAAAATTTCAACATCTCTTTTATTTGTAGCAATAATTAAAATAAAAGTAATTAAAGAAATTAAGTCACAAAAAATATTCTTAATCGCATTATTACCCATAAATTTGTATTCTGATGCTATTTCTTTAGCTTTTTCTTCAACTTTTTCTTGAATTAACTTTTCCTGTTCTGATTCAGACAAATCAGCAAGTTCTTTTCCTGCTTCAGATAACTCTGGAAATAACGTTGATGCACCACCTAAATACATTTGAAAATGAAGCTGTTCTTCATATCTATGTAAGTCTGTCAAAGCTTCTTCTTCAAAGTCATGGTTGATAAATATTTGTTCGGTTTGCTGAACAGGGTGAAATAAATTATCAACTAAGTAACCCACCACAGTAATTTTTGATAACTGGTGCATTAATAAAGGAACCAAAATCAAGAGCAAAATAAATCTAATCGAAGTAATAGTTTTTACCTTAGATTTTCTAAACTTTTTAACGACTTCTGCTTCTGCTTCTGGGTCTAATTCCTTCTTGACTCTTTTTAAAGTATTTAACAAAGAACGAGGCAAAAAACTGATTTCAGGAGTATCACTCTTCAGTTCTTCGACTGTGTTTCTATTGACTGAAGAATTAGATAAAGGTAAATTATTCTGAAAATTATTGATGGGATTTTGACGAGATACTAAAGCTACCGATGAAGCAGAATTAGGAATATCTATAATTTCATTAGATTGTTGAATTTTAGGCTTTGCAGACCTTTTGTATCGACTGCATATTTCATCAATAAATTCCAGTTTTTCTAAAATAATTGATGGTTTATCCTTATCTTCTGCTGCAAAAGATGTATTGAATTTATCAACTATATTGCTAGTTTGGTTTGGCTCATAAATACCTATAACTGAATTACTGAGATTAAATTCAGCTAATCTGGCTTGAATAATTTTTAAATATCGCTTCAGTTCAACATTAAAATAAGACTGGACACTGTTACCATGATTAGCTGATTCAGCAGAAATTTTTTGGCCCTGAAAATGTTGCTCTTCAATAGCCTTAATTTTTAAGGCCGCATCATAGGCCAAATCCAAAGCTCTTTCAGGAGTTTCTCGGAACCACTGGTTAGCATTCAGCACAGACAGTTTAAATTGCTTCCAGGGATAAATCGCCATACTTCTTAAAAATTCTGAAAATGCTATTAAATTACCAACATTAAAAAATGATTATAGATGGCAATCTAATTAGTATTAATTAAAGATAAAATAGTGAAAATTTGCATAGCGCGAATAACGCTTAATGCCCCAAAAAAAATAGCTTGCATCTATGATTGATTTAGCTGGTATCTTAGCAGATTTTTTCTTCCCTGGTGAAAAAGAAGAATAGAAACATCTATGTCTAGATAATATCTATTTCTTCAAGAAAATTTAATCAAGTTTATAGTAAACTTTCTAAATGTTTAAGTAACTGTGGTGGTTGCTTTACACCCTCAATCTGGTCTACAGGCTTGCCATTTTTAAATAAAACGAGAGTAGGTAAAGCTTGAATATGGTATTTTGATGCTAACTGAGGATATTTATCTGTATCAATTTTAACTATCCGCAGTCTATTTTTCATCTGTTGATTAACCTGTTCCAAAATAGGGGCCATCATCTGACAAGGGCCACACCAAGTAGCATAAAAATCAACTAAAACAGGCAACTCTGAATTAGTAAGTAGCTCATCAAAACTACTGAACATCTTTTTTACTGTCATCATAAATTTACCAAATTATTTTTAACTATTATACCCAATTCAAAAAATGTAGTTACTGATGAATCTCTAGTTTCTACCTACATCTAGATACTTTTATATTTCTATAAATTGTAAAAATAAAACTATTTTTTCTTGATTATTCATATATTTATATTACCCTGTTCCAACTTACCAAATCTGGTTTTCTATAGAAAATGAGTGTAACAATATTTTATGAAATTGGTATTAGCTGAACGCAATGAACCAGAATCCTTTAATATAGATTAGTTTCAAGTTTAAATATTATATAAGGATTGATCTATGGAGGGATTACCCGAAACACCCCAAGGTTTGAAAGGACAAGTAGCAATAATCACAGGGGCATCCAGAGGTATTGGCCGAGCTGTAGCCTTAGCATTAGCGATGGAGGGAGCAAATGTAGTGGTCAACTACGCTAACTCTAGTAGTGCAGCGGTAGAAGTAGTTGCAGAAATAGTTACTGCTGGTGGCAATGGGATGGCGCTTCAAGCAGATGTTTCTAAAGCTGAGGATGTTGATGGACTTGTCAAGGAAGTGATGGAAAAGTGGAGTCGTATTGATATTTTAGTTAACAATGCTGGTATTACACGTGATACCCTACTTTTGCGAATGAAACCAGAAGACTGGCAGTCAGTAATAGACCTGAATTTGACAGGAGTTTTTCTCTGCACCCGTGCTGTAAGTAAAATAATGTTAAAACAAAAAAGTGGGCGGATTATTAATGTTGCTTCTGTAGCAGGGCAAATGGGTAATCCTGGTCAAGGTAATTATAGTGCAGCAAAAGCAGGAGTAATTGGGTTTACTAAAACTGTAGCAAAAGAACTTGCAAATAGAAATATTACAGTTAATGCTGTTTCTCCAGGATTTATTGCTACTGATATGACTAAAGACCTCAAAAATACTGAGGAAATTCTTAAGTTTATTCCTTTAGGTCGTTATGGTAAGCCTGAAGAAGTAGCAGGTATGATTAAGTTTTTAGCTGCTGATGCTTCAGCAAATTATATCACAGGTCAAGTGTTTAATGTGGATGGTGGAATGGTGATGGCTTAATCAAAATCAAAAGTCAAAAGTAAGAGAAATTAATTATTTATTGACTTTAAAATATTTTGGTTACTGTGTTTTAATGCCAGTGAAAATAGACCTAATTTAATAGACTTCGCTGTAGTTATTGGGAACAGGAAATAGGTACTGCGAGGTCTAATAGCATTTGGATAAAATACTGCTACATTAGTTGGTTATAGGTGGTAGCTGAATTAATAATTAATAATTAATAATTGATAATTATTGATTATTTACCAGTTAGTTTATTTGTAACAATCCCCTGGCTCCCTGGGCAGGGTCTATTTATTGTGATGCTTAGAAAAAAGGAGGAGAGTGTGGGAAGTGTGAGAAGTGTGGGAAGTATAGGACTCAAAAAATATAGGGTGGCAAATATTCTCTAACGACAAAGAATTAGCCATGCCCGCTCCGTGGGGGTAATATTTTTTTAATTTGGTACAATTTGTAGAGAATAAAAGAATATTTTTAGAACTAAACATCACTTAATTTGTGACCAATACTTTATGGTTTGTGGTTTTGAGATTACTTATCAGTTAAATTTAATCCTCAAAACCCAATAATTTCTCTTTAACCAAAAAATAGAATCTGAAACTTCCCTTTTTAAGGGGATGAAAAGAGTAAACCTTAGTATTTCAAACCTCTGAATTCAGCCAGAGGTACTGATAAGTAGAGAGTGGTAAATATTGTACTTTATGTATCAAATTGTCAACTGCTTCAGAAGTAATTTATATCACGGCTGTTCAGGGTTTTATAACTAAATATCTAACACCTTTTTTTTCCCTTGCTCTACTTAACTGATAACTGATAACTAATAACTGAAATCACCTATTTCCTATAACTCAAAAAAAACGATGAAACCGAAGATTTATACTATACCTTTAAGACAACTTGCTTCTGGAGATTTTCTATTTTTACAAGTTTATAAATTCACTGGAATTAAACCTGGGAAAAAGGCTTATTTACAAGCAAACTTACATGGTGCTGAAATTAGTGGAAATGCAGTTATTCATCACTTAATAGATTTTTTAATGAGCTTCGATAATAGCCAACTAACCGGAGAAATTGTGTTAGTTCCTGTATGTAATCCAGAAGGAGTTAATACGCGATCGCACCAATTTTCATCAGGTAGATATAATAGTTACGATGGCAAAGATTGGAACCGGATATTTTGGGATTATGAAAAAGAAGATGTAGATATAGAAGCTTTTGCTAAAACTCAAATTAATTTCACAGAAACAGAAATAATAAATAACTATCGTCAGGAAATTTTACGCATTTTTAATCAGCAGTTAGAAAAAATTCAATCTCCTAGTAGTGCGGCATTTTCAGAACATTATAGATATCAACTTCAGTCATTATGTTTAGATGCGGATTATGTAATAGACCTACATAGTTCGACAAATCAAGCTTTAGATTATCTTTATTGCTTTCGTGGTAGGGAAGAAATTGCCAAATCATTTTTCCTAGATTATGGGATTTTAATGGGTGACGGTGAATATGATGGAGATGCTTTTGATGAGGCATTTTTCAAACCTTGGTTAGCTTTAGAAAAAAATTTAACAAACTTAGGAAAACCGATTCAATTTGATATAGAATCATGGACTTTAGAACTGGGTTCAGGTATGAAAATGAACCCCGAATCAGTAGTTAAAGGAATTAGGGGAATCAAAAATTATTTAGCTCATAAAGGAATGCTAAAAATAGCAGAATTTCCCTTAGCTGAAACGACATATCATCACATAGCTTTCACTCCTAAACGAGAGATGAAACGTTACTATGCTCCTATGGGTGGAATGATTCAAAATCGAGTCGAACCAGGTACAATTGTGAATAAAAATCAGATAATTTATCAACTATTAATTTTCAATAAAAATCACAATATTCCAACAGTGAAAGATATTTTGGCAGAAACAGACGGTTTGATTTTAGACGTTTCAACAAATTATTCCGTGAATCAGGGAGATTATGTATTAGAAATCATGTAAGCATTTAGCTATTAGATATTAACTTATTTTTACCTATAAGTAGCATTAGTATTGATATTATTGAGGGATAATTGAAAGTATGGCTCAAAGCTAAATTGTTAATCTTAGTAGTTGCTTAATTTCTATAAATACCTGAAAGTTAACTCATTAATAGCTGAATGGTTAAGGAATTATATTTTGAATTTGAAGCGAAAAAATATTGGTACATTTTGTTGATTTCGAGGTAGTAGATAGATTTTAGCTATTAAAGAGAAAAAGTGCAAATTTTCTAATCCTTTGCTATCCGGATTTTACTGTAACAATCTCCCGCTTCTGCAAGAGCATGGCTTTCGTGAATTTGGTATTAAACAGACTTTAGATGATGAATAATCTTTCCTGGAAATAATTCTCCGTGCCAGAAAAATTATCACTGATTAAGTCATTTGTCTTGCGAATTTTACCACTACTAACATTTTGGTAATCTAGAAAACAATCACAATTATTACTTTGATTCCCTAATATTTTTTCATCTTTAACTATAACTAAGCTCATTTCACAAAATATTGAGAGATATTTTTGTGAAATAAACTTATATTGTACACTTTGTTCAATTTTGATTTATATAAAAAAAAATGACTTTACAGAAAATTCACAAAAATCGCATAAAATATAAAACTTTGATAAAAAAAATTAAATATTAACCTAAATTTAACCCAATAACCGTTGACATTTCCTAATAATTTTAAAAAGGTTGTTTAACTAATTATCGGAAAATTAAGGACAATCTTAATTTGTGATGCTCTACTTCTTAACGTAAATTTAACCGTACAAATCAATAGAATAACTTGCAGACATCACACAAATATTACTTAGTCAAATACATCATTAAATTACAACTTAATTACTTAGGAAATAGAAATGGCTGCAACAACATTATCAGCAGGTGATATAGCCATTGTTGGCTTTAACTATGACAACCCCGACGAATTTGCCTTTACCCCATTAGTAGATATTGGTGCAGGCACAGAAATTAATTTTACTGATAACGGTTGGCAAGCTGCCGGTACCTTCAGAGCTACTGAAGGCACTTTTACTTGGACAGCACCCACAGATATTGCTGCTGGAACAATAATTAATCCTACTATCAGTAGTATTTTATTCTCAGCGAGTGGCGACCAAATTATTGCTTATCAAGGAACTGACACCAACCCCACTTTTATTTATGCTCTCAACAGTGAAGGCAGCCCTGGGGTATGGCAGTCTGACTCCACAAGTTCCAATACTTCTGCCCTACCTACAGGTTTAGTCAATGGCGAAACAGCAGTAGCTTTAGACGAAATTGACAATGCCATTTATGCAGGTATCACTTCTGGTACCCAAGCAGAATTATTAGCCGCCATCAGTGATAACTCTAATTGGTCTGGCAGCAATAGTACCAGACAGACTATATCAACAAACCCTTTCACAGTTAGTGGTAGTGACTCCAACTTAGTCATCAATGAAGTATACGTTAGTCATGTTGGAACAGACGACACTGAATTTATCGAAATCTTTGGCACACCTGGTACATCATTGGATGGCTTAAGTTTCATTGCCGTAGAAGGGGATAGTTTCGGTCCAGGCACAATTGATGCTCGATTTGACTTTGACTCAACCCATACTATCGGCGATAACGGCTTTTTCTTAGTTGGAAACCCCACAGGTTTAGCAAATAACTATGCAGTTGCTCCCAATGCTGAGATTAGTAATAACTTCCTAGAAAATAGTAGTTCGACTTTTGCTTTAGTTGAAACCAGCAGTATTTCAGGAACTTCTGTTACAGGGAACGAAGTTGTTATTGATACTGTTGCTCTTACAGATGGTGACGCAGGGGATACCTTCTTCTTTGATGCTCCAGTATTAGGTCCGGATGGTTCATTTTTCCCTGCTGGTGCCCGTCGAGTCAGCGATGGAGTTGATACTGATACAGTTAGTGACCTTGTAATTAGTGACTTCTTCTTGGGTGTTGATAATACTCCTACTGCTGGAACTACCGATAATGGTGGTGGCAATAATGGCGGTGGTGGAGAACCCACCTTAACTCCTATCTACGACATTCAAGGTACAGCTCACACTTCCACATTACAAGGTCAAGCAGTTACTACCACAGGTATTGTCACAGCAGTAGATAGTAATGGTTTCTATCTACAAGATGCCACAGGAGATGCTAATGATGCTACCTCTGATGCTTTGTTTGTATTCACCAGTTCAGCACCTGGAGTTACTGTAGGTGATGAACTACAAGTTGATGGTACAGTCTCTGAGTTTACTCCTGGTGGTACTTCTAGTCGCAACTTATCCACTACTCAGATTAGTGGTCCGACAATCACAAATCTTTCCAGTGGTAATGCTCTTCCTGATGCAGTCATAATAGGTGCTGGTGGTCGCGTACCTCCAACAGAAAACATTGATGATGATGCTTTTGCTAGTTTTGATCCGACAACCGATGGCATTGACTTCTTCGAGTCTTTAGAAGGAATGCGAGTTACTGCTCAAAATGTAGTTGCCGTTGCTCCGACAAACCGCTTCGGTGAAATCTTTACTGTTGTTGATAATGGTGTAGGTGCTACAGGAATTAGCGATCGCGGCACTCTTAATATTAGTCCTAATGACTTCAATCCAGAGAAAATCCAGATTGATGAAGACACCGGTGTATTTAACTTTAACTTCCCTGAAGTTAACACTGGAGATGGCTTAGGCAACGTTACTGGGGTTGTCAGCTATGGTTTTGGTAACTTTGAAATTCTGCCCACTGAAGACTTCACTAGCAACATTACCTCTGCTAATTTGCAACCTGAAGTTAGCTCCATAGTAGGAAGTAGCGATCGACTCACAGTTGCTAGCTACAACGTTCTGAACCTCGACCCCAATGATAGTGATGGGGATACAGATGTTGCCAATGGTCGCTTTGACTCCATTGCTAGCCAAATTATTAACAACCTCAATACACCAGATGTTATTGGACTACAAGAAGTTCAAGATAATAACGGTTCTGTAAATGATGGTACTGTTGCTGCTGACCAAACTCTTCAGACTTTGGTTGATGCGATCGCTACTGCAGGTGGTCCAACTTACCAGTTTATTGATAATACCTTTATTACAGATGGTGCTAGCGGAGGTCAACCAGGTGGAAATATCCGAACTGCGTTCTTGTATAATCCTGCTCGTGTCAATTTAGTTAATGGTTCCGTTCAAACTATTGGAGACCAAAATCCTGGTAGTGCGTTTGATGGCGCTCGTTTACCGTTAGTTGCTGACTTTGAGTTTAACGGTCAAGAAGTTAGTGTTGTTAGTAACCACTTCTCTTCCAAGGGAGGTAGTGCGCCTATTCTCGGTATTGAACAACCTTTTGATGCTCGTCAGGAAGACGTAACTGTTAACGGTAGTCTAGATGAGCGACAAGCTCAAGCAAACGCAGTCCAGGGATTTGTTTCAGATGCTCTAACTGCTGACCCCAATGCCAATCTTGTAGTGCTAGGAGATTTCAACGAATTTGAGTTTGTTTCTCCACTTAATATCCTGGAACAAAATCTGACAAATTTAACAGAAACACTACCTGAGAATGAGCGTTATAGCTTCATATTCCAAGGAAATTCTCAGTCTCTGGATCATATTTTGGTAAGCGATAACTTAAATCAGGGAGTTGCATTTGACATTGTTAATGTGAACAGTGAATTTGCGGAAACCAGTCAGCGAGCAAGCGACCACGATCCATTAATTGTTAGTTTGAATTTACCAACTTCTACAGTAGTAATTAATGGTACTCCCGGTCGAGATAATTTAATCGGTACCAATGGGGATGATATTATCACCGGGTTCCAAAACCGAGATATACTTACAGGTAGCGGTGGCAATGATATTTTCCGCTATACAGCTTTGGTAGATGCGGGTGATATTATCACTGATTTTGAGGTAGGTAGCGACAAGATTGATTTAGTGGGTTTACTCAATAGTTTTGGTTTTGCAGGTGTTGACCCCATTGCCGAGGGTTATGTTGGCTTTAGCTCTCGCGGTGCAGATACTATTTTGACTATTGACGCAGATGGTGCTGCGGGTTCGGGTAATGCTCGCTCTTTCTTGTTAGCTCAAGAAGTTACTGCTCAAGCTTTGAATAATTCAGACAATTTCATTTTTGCATAGGTTAAGATTTCTGGCGATCGCTTTTTCTCGGCGATCGCTGTTGATCTTTCCCTATTTTTAGCTATCCAAAGCATTCTTTTCAATTTTAAAGGATTAACAACAATGACTAATCTGCTCCCAAAAATTACATTTACTACTGCTACTATTGCCATTAGTTTAATTTCATTAAATGCAACTTCAGCAATAGCCTTGACTCTAAACTTTAATGGTGAAATCGAATCAGGAGATTTAACCGGAGCTACTTACCAAGGTACTTTTAATTTTTCAGACCCTCAGCCTAATTTTTCAGGAATAATAAATGTTGAAAATATTAATCTAGAGTTAAATTTAAACAATTTTAGTTCGACTTTTACTGAAAATAATGCTATTTCTCAGCCATTAGTTGAATTTGATAATGGAAACTTATTAGGATTAGACTACGGTGTCAAAAATGCAAAATTAGGTGAAATTCAGTTCAATTTTCAGTTTACCCCAGGCTTTTTTGATGTGAATGAAGCTGCAATTTTCTATGATGTTACTGACAATGGCACTGGCAATACTGGACAAGGAGGTATTGGAAATGTGCAATTTACAACTGCCTCTGAAAAAATACCAGAACCAACTACTATACTAGGTTCTGGCTTTGCATTGGGCATTGGAGCATTACTCAAACATCGGAGAAACAAAAATAACAAAAATTCTAACTAAATATTAATATAGAAAACATCAATTATTTCTCCCTGCTCCCTCTTTTCCGGAGAGGTCTAATGTTAGTGATACTACTTTCAGGGGAAAGGTATTGGTAAATATGTTAATCTTCTGATTAAAATTTGTGATTAAATTTGTAATAAGCTGTTGTGCATTTAAAGCAGTTATTTGTTATATGTTTAATTAAAATGATAACCCTGATCAATTCTGACTTGTGACTTCAAACTTCTGAATTGCTAAGACGCATTTAAAATGCGTCTTAGCTTAGACTACCGCCCCTTTCCTACTGCTAAATATAGTCTTCCAAAAATAGTTTTCCCAAAAAAAGATTAGCTTTCTTGTTGAGGAGAAATTTGATTAATTTCTTCATTTGGGTTGAGACAAGTAGCCAATAAATCTTCCGTAGGTAATCCAACATTCCTATTGACACCCACAACACAAGAAGAAAAACGCTCTGGCAATAAACTCCGACGACAACCTTCCAAAACAGCAGCTTGATTCAATGCACCTTTAACTGCTTTATTAATTTTTTCCACACAAGTACCTAATTCATCAACTCTTCTTACCTGTTGACAATTAAATAAAATCTCTTCTGCCGAGAGAGCTTCTGTTGTATTATCATAAATTTTAGTGACGCATCCTGATAGACCTCTAGGCTTCAGAGCTGCACTACAAGCATTAGTGACTTCTGACTCAGATAATCCTACGCTTAATAATTCCCTAGAGCAAATTACAAATGACTGTCTATTTGCTTGAGCCATTGCTTTTGGTGGAATACCCACTAACAAGCTAGAAGTAAAAATTTGGATGGCTGCTAAGTACGTCCAGCGCCAACCACGAGCTTTTTTAGATGGCCGAAATTTCTGGGAAGTAAAATCAGAAAAATTAATATTAGGCATACAATTATAAGAAAGTATTTTGTAAAGGTTGGCCAATTGACAAATATTCGTATTAAGTAGTATATAATATAAGATTGTGGTAAAATTTGATGTTAATGAGGAAATTATATGTCTAGATATAGAGGCCCACGCTTAAGAATAGCTCGTCGCCTCGGAGATTTACCGGGGCTAACTCGTAAAAGTCCCAGACGTGCTTATCCTCCTGGTCAACATGGCCAAAATCGGAGAAAGCGTTCTGAGTATGCTATCCGACTTGAAGAGAAGCAAAAACTCATATACAATTACGGTATTTCTGAAAGCCAACTTCTACGTTATGTAAAAAAAGCTCGTCGTTCCACAAGTTCAACGGGTCAAGCATTACTACAATTGCTAGAAATGCGGTTGGATAATACTGTATTCCGGTTAGGAATGGCTCCAACTATTCCTGCAGCACGACAGCTTGTGAATCATGGTCACGTGACAATTAATGGCAAAGTTGTTAGTATTCCTAGCTATCAGTGTAAACCAGGAGAAGAAATTAGTGTTAAATCTAAGGAAAGATCCCAGGAAATTGTCAAGACTAATCTTCAATATCCAGGTTTAGCTAATATTCCTAGCCATTTGGAATTTGACAAAAATAAACTAGTAGGTAAAGTTAACGGTGTTGTGGAAAGGGAGTGGGTGGCGCTTCAAATTAACGAACTGTTAGTTGTGGAATTTTATTCCAGAAAAGCCTAGAAATTTTAGGTTTCAGTCGATTATTTTTAACATAATTATTAAGTGGTACTCTCCAATTTTTGGAGATGCCACCCTTCAATAGTAAAGATTAAAAAACTACTAATTCAGGGTTATTTTTCACACAGATTCCAATTATAGATATACTTTGAAATATCAAATAAATTATCACTTAACTTTTTTGTTATTAACTAATTTTAAATAATGTATTAGATGAACAATAGTACAGAAAAAAAGACTAAATCAGCAGAAATTCCAAAGATATCCGCGACAGAACCAGATTGGAGTCGGGAAAAGTTGGGTAAATGGTGGGACCCTAGTCGTCAACTCCTTAAATCTATCCGCTCCCACCAAAAATGGCAAAAAAAATGGGGAATCATTGGAAGGTTTATTAGTCATTGGAATGTTCTAGAACATCGATTTTGGAGTGTAATAACTGCTTCAGATATTCCGATAAACTGTCAAATAGGTGGTGGGCTAATCCTAACTCATCCCAATGGTGTTGTAATTAGTCCAAAAGCTACTATTGGTCCTAATTGTTTGATTTTGCAACAAGTCACAATAGTAGGTTATGTAGAAGTAGGTGGTCATGTAGATATTGGTGCAGGTGCTAAAATACTTCGCCGAGCTAAACTAGGAGACCATTCTAAAATAGGTGCAAATGCTGTGGTTCTTTCTGATGTACCACCAGGATCAACTGCAGTTGGTGTTCCAGCAAAAATTATTCTGCCTAAAACCTCAGATACAGTCGAGAATGAAAATAGTAAGTGAATTTCATAGGTAACTTATCCACCAATTTGTGACATAGTTCGACTATACATCCCAGTAGTACCAGACTCTCGCTGCTTGAAATTAATCTCTGGCTTAATACCCAATAAATATCCCACTTGCTCTCTTAACTCCCCTACAGAAACCCCACTCCGCAGGCCATATTTTAAATCAATTTGACCCATTTCATTTAAAAGACAAGGCCGCAACCACCCATCTGCGGAAAGACGCATCCGGTTACAGCGATCGCAGAAACATTCAGACATTTGACTAATAAATCCCAATGTTCCATTGGCCCCTGGAATCTGGAACACATCAGCAGGGCCATTTCCTCGTACAGAAGCTTCTCTCAGTCCCCATCGCTTTCTGATTCTCTCTCGTAACTCCTCAGAAGATACCCAACCTTTATCATCAAATAATATACCATTACCAATGGGCATAAATTCAATAAATCTAACGTGCCAGTTACGGTCAATAGTCAAAGCTGCTAAATCTAAAACCTCTTGGTCATTGACTCCAGGAATTACAACGATATTTAATTTTAAGGGGTCAAAACCCACTTCATAAGCTGTTTGTATACCATTCCAAACCAGTTGCCAACGACTACGACCTCGATTACCAATAATCAAATCAAAAGTATCTGAGTTAAGAGAATCCAAGCTAATATTAACTCTTCTCAGACCAGCTTCATATAAATCTTTGGCCATATCTGCCAGCAAAAATCCATTCGTGGTCATTGATAGGTCTTGAGTTTCTGGCAAAGAGGCGATCGCTTTTACTAAATCTACCACACCAGGGCGTAATAAAGGCTCACCTCCTGTTAAGCGAAACCGAGTAAAACCGACTGGAATAAACACTTCTTTGAGTAAAGTTAGTAACTCATTATCTGTCAATAAATCTTGTTTTAATATATAGTCAATTTCCGCCCCTTCAGGCATACAATATTGACAGCGAAAATTGCATTTATCTATTAAACTAATTCTGAGATAATCTACTTTATTCATGTTAAAACTAGATATTAATCAATCACTGGCAAATATTAAACTAAGTATAGCGTTTATATAGCATTCCTAAATTAGGTTTTCATTTCAGTTATCAGTTATCAGTAATATTTTATCTTAGGAGTTGGGTCTCCAAACCTAAGTGAAAATGGGATTTGGAGACCCAACTGTTACAGGGAAAAATTGTGGCGGACTGACACGCCTAAAACTGTGCAATAGATTTTTGTTTCTAAGTAATCTTCCCCCTCTTCCTTATTAACGCACGATTTTAGATGTGTCAATCCACTACAGTTTTTTTTCTCAAATCATTTCATATTGCTATAAATATTAACTGAAAAACTAGAAGATTTCAATTTAGACAAAATGAGTAACTACTGTAGCATTCCTCGGCTTGGTTGTGAAAAAAATCGTAAGCATTCAGCTATTAGCAGTCAGCAATCAGCAAGAAAGACCTCCGCTATAGA
>JASJEE010000144.1 GCA_030064835.1 Microcoleaceae cyanobacterium MO_207.B10
AACTATTTAGGTTGATTTTTATTGCTGGCAAGCGTAGCATCCCGCAGGGAAGCGCTGACCGCTAATAGCTAAATGTTTACTACCTGTTTTCTTTTTCCTGATTTCAATATATTGCACCATAAGAGTTATTTCTGAATAATAAAATAATTCAAGAATTTGGAATTATAATATCAACATAAAGATTCTAGCCATATTAAAATTAATATAATAGCAACACCCTATAAGTAATTAGGTAAATTGTCTTCAATTTATCAATACTACTTAGATAAAACATATCAAAAAAATTCATCAGTAAACAAAGTTTTTTTACCTTGATGCTTCTAGTTATTCGTTATAGTTAAAACTCCAATGAGAAAAAGCATTAAAGCATACAGAATAAAAAATCTATGTCTGATTCAAAGTCACTTTCAGGTTCTAGCAAAATAATGCCAATAATTTCTATCAAAATTTGACTAAACTATGCAACTAAATCAAAAAATCAGGTTGCTTTTTTTAAGGACGGATTTTAGCATCATCTCACCTGAAAAGCAACCAAATTTTAATAAATTAAAAACTTATATTATAGCGTTTTTCAGCAAAAGTGAGGTACAGCTTTCTTTTGATTCCCTGTTACTTAAAAACAACGAATTTTCTACCTTACCAGTATGAGAATTGCTATGAGAAACAAGGAAGATAGAAACAAATAATTTTCACCTACCACCTAACACCTAGCACCTACCACCTACCACCTAAAAACAACGAATTTTGTACCTCATAAGTATGGGAATTGCTATATCTCTATTAAAGTTATAAACTAGCATCTTGTAGTTCCCCTGGTCGAACAGATAAAGTTTGAGTTTCTGAACCTCTTTGTATCGTAATTTTTAGGGATTGACCAATTTCGCTTTTCTCTACTAACTGCTGTAGTTGTTCAGCACTCGTAATATTATTGCCATCAACTTTTGTAATCACATCCCCACGACGTAAACCATCCTTAGCTGCAGGACTATTCGGAATAACCTGTACTATTAAAACACCTTCAGTTTCAGGGACTTGTATCAAGGAATTAGGATTTTCATTGAATTGTTGAATAATTTCTGGAGTCAATGTAATCATCCGTACCCCAATGTAAGGATGAGGAATACTTTCACCTTTAGCTAACTTTTCTTGAATAACCTTTGCTTGATTAATAGGGATCGCAAATCCAATACCTTGTCCATCTGCACGAATTGCTGTATTGATACCAATAACTTCTCCCTGGGAATTTACCAATGGACCGCCAGAATTACCAGGATTAATCGCAGCGTCAGTTTGAATAAAATCAAGACGTTTGTCAGGGATACCCGCTTGGGAACTGGGGCGATCGAGAGTGCTGATAATACCCAACGTTACAGTATTATCTAGTCCCAGGGGATTACCCACAGCGATCGCCCAATTTCCCACTTTTGCCTCATCGGAATTTCCCAAAGCTGCAACAGGTAAATTGTCCCCATCAATTTTGATTACTGCCAAATCTGAAGGTTCGTCTAAACCCCGGACTTCCCCTTGGAAACTACGGCCATCTTTCAGTTTTACCGTAACTGTATCTGCACCTTTCACAACATGGGCATTAGTCAAAATAATACCACTGCCATCTACAATAAAGCCGGAACCTTGACCCCGTTGTTGATACTCTTTTGGAATTTGGGGCAAAGCATCCTCTCCAAAAAAGCGACGGAAAAATGGATCGTTAAAAAATGAATTAGGTATCTTATTTGCCACTGTACGTTCTGTATCAATTCGCACTACAGCAGGCCCAACTCGCTCCACAGCAGTCGCTACAAAACTGTCCACATTTATGGGTATTGTTGCTACTTTTGGTGTTTTTGTGTTAAGTATTACCTCTGATTTATTCTGATTAGTTTCAGTATTTTCTGCCGGCAAAAATACTCTAGGAAAAGTGCGTATTGCAGTTAAGGTTAAAGCAACACTTAAGGCTGAAGCTAACACATAACCACCTATTTGAGGCACAGACCGAAACTTTTTATCTGAAGTAGTCATCATTTATACTCTCAATTTTCTACTTTAAATTAATTAACCAATTAAAATAACTTATTTGTTTTTGTTCTTAGAGCTTGTTGCTAATGACTAATATTTTAGCCTCAAACAATTTTTCTGATCAAAATCTATTTCTATCAAACTAGTCAATACTATCTATAACTTGAATTTTAGCTAATTAAATATAATTGGTCACAACTTAAAAATATCTCAATCGACTCAAGTTTTATTTTCGGCCAGTTGGCTAAAATTGATACGGATCACCGAACCGATAAAAACAATTTTCAGATTGTACTAATTTTCCATAAAATCTAGGCAGCAAAAATCAAAATTAATCAATAAACTAATCAATAAATACTTAATTTTTTTACCTCCTGAGTAAAGCTTCAAACTAGAAATCACAGTTTAACTATAAATACAGTAGAAAAATCTCTCTCAAAAAGTTCGGTTGCACCTACTAGAGTAGTTGAAATATATTTTGTTAGGATGTGAACAATAATAAATAATTCTTCCATACTTTATTAATGCGAGGCCAATATTATGAATAATCTTTCCGATTATCCCTCAGAAAATTTTGCTAATCAATCTACTAACAGTAATTTATTATGGCAGTACGTTCAATCACTAAATCCAGAAACTGTAGCTCAACTTTCTAAGCCAGACCCAGAAGTTGCTCAAATTATGGAACAAAATTTAAAAGGAATGTTAGGACATTTACCGCCAGAACATTTTGGTGTGGCAATTACTACAAGTAGGGAACATCTCGGTCAACTTCTAGCTTCTGCAATGATGAGTGGTTACTTTTTAAATAAAGCTAGACAAAGAATGGAATTAGAAAAGTCTATTCATTCTCTAGATTATGGTAAAGATAGTTGATCAGGTTGTTTTTATTTCTCTTTTTTTTAGAGAGGTAATTTTAGTTATCAGTTAACAGTTATCAGTTAATAGTCATCAGTAGACATCTCCAATAATAAAAAATAAAATCATTTATCCTAAATAAAAAAAACAATTATTTCTCCCTACTCCATACTCCTTCTTTTCTGAAGAGGTTTAGTACCTCTAGCTAAATTCATTAATTGATAATTACCTCTGGTTAAAACCGTTACGGAATTGCATATCAGGAAATATTATTTCTTCTCTTGCTCGATTGGATATGGCGTTTGCGCTCGGCAAAGCTCCGCTAACACGAAGTGTCCCGGAGGGAAAGGAAACCCGCTCTTTCAGAGTCGCTCCGCTAACGCCATCCCATCCTACGGAATGCTCCGCTTTCCGACCGCTTTTTTCCCTTAAAAGGGTCGGCTTTCAACCAGAATTATTTAATTATTAATTATTAATTATTAATAATTCGGTCAAAGTATTTAAATTTGGAATAGTATCTTTTTTATAACCTTAAAATGGGAGGATTTCGACCATAAAATTTAGGTAAAAAGTAGGGGAGTTTTTAAGAAAAATAGTAACAAATTCAACTGATAGATGGTAAGGAAAAATTAGAGATGAATGCCAGGGCTATTTCATTCTAAAGCTTGCCATTTTATGTATTTACGAAAGTACGTTATTTATACCTCTAGACAATTTTCTTTCCCTTTAATATAAAGTAAGTAAATTCATTGCCAAAATCTAGAATGAAATGACCCTAGATGAATGCTCCTCTATTTGTAAATAATTAAATCATTAATTTAGAGGTTGTTTTAAAAGTTTTTGGTTGTGATGTTAGACAGTGAATTTATCCCCTTGTTTTAACACAGGGGGGTAAATTTTTCCTGAGAAAGGCGAATTTAGAGAAATCGAAAAGTTGTTAATATATTAGTTGATATATTATCAGAAATTTTTAAAACAAATTCTTAAGATAGAAATTATCAAATTCTTGGCATAAATAATCTGAATATCCTTGACAAAAGTAAAAAGCTAAGGAAAAATAAACTAAGTCTGATAAAGGTGAGTAATCCAAATGTTTAGGTTATTAATACCAATTTTATAACATATTGCAGAGTTTGATTGTATTAGTAAATGGTAGGCTTTAGGTATTAGGTATTATTTTGCTCAAAGCAAATATTATCATAAATTTAACGACATATTTTACTGTAACAATCTTTGTATAGATTTGGTATAAATACCGTAAATCAAAGTAAGTTAAGTTGATTATGGATACCACTATTTATCCTAGTATTACTTGGGTTTAATATGACTCCAAAAAAAGATAAAATAGAGGTTTCTATTATAGTTCCTTGTTACAACGAAGCACCAAATATTGACTATTTATTTGAACGACTAATATCAGTATTAGAATCTCTAAAAATCACCTATGAAATTGTTTGTATTAATGATGGTAGTCAAGATAATACTCTACAGTTGTTAATAGCACATCATCAAAAAAATTCTGCAATTAAAATACTTAACTTTTCCCGTAACTTTGGTAAAGAAATTGCACTAACAGCAGGTCTTGATTATACAATAGGCGATGCAGTTATACCCATAGATGCTGATTTGCAAGACCCGCCAGAATTAATTATTCAACTGATAAATAAATGGCGAGAAGGATATGATGTAGTCTACGCAACTAGGCGATCGCGACAAGGAGAAACTTGGCTCAAACAATTCACAGCCCACAAATTTTATGAGATAATTCAACGTTTAACTCCTGTAAAAATTCCACCTAATACTGGTGATTTTCGGTTAATGGATCGGAAAGTTGTAGAAGCTCTCAAACAGTTGCCAGAAAATAACCGTTTTATGAAGGGTTTATTTTCCTGGGTAGGTTATAAACAAACTTCAATATTATATGACAGAAAACCTCGTTTTAAAGGTCAAACAAAATGGAATTATTGGCAGCTTTGGAATTTAGCAATTCAAGGTATTACTGCTTTTAGTTCTCTACCTCTAAAAATTTGGAGTTATATTGGCATTTCAATTTCTTTAATTTCATTTATTTATGCTAGCTTTTTAGTAATTCGTACTTTGGTATTAGGAATTGATGTACCAGGTTATGCTTCCTTAATGGTGGCTGTATTATTTTTAGGAGCAATGCAGTTAGTATCTCTGGGAATATTGGGTGAATATTTAGGTCGGGTTCACGATGAAGTCAAGAAAAGACCCCTTTATTTAGTCAGGGAAAGCTATGGATTTAAACACCATATTAATACTGGTGAATAATCTCCTACTTTTTGTGATTTTAAAAGTAATTCTAAAAATCAGACTAAAGCAATAATTATAAGTGAGACCAGAGATTTAATGTTAAATTTAAAAACAAGGATTAAAACCGGAATTTTCCTGCTGACAATTCTTTGTCTAATTGCTACTGCCATAGCAGTTTATTTATTAGACGGTTTAGCTCCAGAACAAATTAAAACTTGGCTAGAGCAAGCAGGTTTTTGGGCACCAATAATCTATATAATTATTTATACAATAGCAACTATTTTAGTTTTACCTTCCACACCACTTAATTTAACTGGGGGAGCAATTTTTGGAGTGTGGTTAGGCACATTCTGGACAAGTTTAGCGGCTATAATTGCAGCAATTTTGGCATTTTATTACTCTCGAAATATAGGCAGAAAATGGATTTCTCAAAAGCTAGCTGGACATTGGGAAGCAATGGATGCTGAAATGCGTCAGAGTGGGTTATTTTATATGTTTGCTATTCGTTTATTACCAATAATTCCTTATGGTTTAGTCAATTTTGCTGCGGGATTAACTTCTGTTAGTTTTAAAGACTATTTGTTAGGTACTATCTTGGGAACAGTGCCTGGTATTTTGCCTTTTGTAATGTTAGGAAGTTTTGGTCTAACAGCATTAAAAACAGGTGATATTTTACCTTTAATTGGAGCATTAAGTCTAATAGCAATATTAGTGGGATGTGCAACTTGGTATCGTCGCCATCGGTGTTTTCCCAATCAAGTTATAGATGAAATTAATAAGTCATCTTCGTCAGACTTGATTGATAATTAGGCTTTGCTGACAAAAGTATTTTTGCTGTTTCTAGTAGTCAATAGTCATACTAAATCCTGTTTACAAAGAACCTTTATGATAAAGGTAAAGCAGAAGGCAGAAGGGTTAGAGAGGAGTTTAAAAAACGGGCTTTTGATAACCGGATTTGGTATCAGTAGGGGCGATTCGCGTTTGGGTAGAATTCTGCAGGAAATCGCCCCTACTAGTCAGGATAAATGGTAGATTGAGGGAATATCATCCGAATAATCCTCCCTCAAATTTTCCCCTTTTCTCTACTAAAAATTCTGACTTATTAACTTTTATTGCTGTTAGCTAATAGCTGTTTGCGGAGCATTCCGCAGAAAATAATTACATTCCACCTACCACCTTAAAACCTCGAAATTTATTTGTAGCAAATATTTATCAAATTAGTATTATACTAGTATAGTATAATTTTTATCATAAATTTAGAAATCTCACTAACTCCCTTTAAAAATTATTATGAATCAATCACAAGTTAATCATCTGGAAATACCAACAAAAAATAGTCACAATAACTCACAGAATAAAATAATCCCTATTCCGACCAACTTAAAAATAGAGGCTTTGAGAAAAAATTTAGAAAAATACTCAAATACTCGCCAACTAATTATCTTACAAGATTTTCCAGACCCAGATGCTCTTTCCGGTGCTTGGGCTTATAAATTAATTGCCCAACAATATGATATAGAATCTGATATTATCTATGCAGGAACTCTCAGTCATCAAGAAAATATTGCACTGGTAAAATTAACAAATTTACCAGTACAAAGATGGACAGTTGAAACTACTAAAAAAAAGGATTTATCCCTATATCAGGGGTGTGTTTTTATTGATAATCAAGGTACTACCAGTCAACTAACCTCACTGGTAAAACCCACTCTCCCCGTAACAGCAATTATTGACCACCATAGTCTACAAGATGATTTAAAACCAGAATTTGTAGATATTCGCCCTGCAGTCAAAGCAACAGCAACTATATTAACCCAATATATTCAAGCAGGACTACTAGAATTTGATAGTAATACTGCTGAACATATCAAATGTGCCACAGCTTTAATGCACGGTTTGAGGTCTGATACAAATCAATTACGACAAGCAACAGATGAAGATTTTTTGGCAGCAGCATATTTAAGTCGTTTTTATGATTCTTCTCTGTTAGATGCTGTTTTGCAGTCTTCTCGTTCTAAGCGTGTTATGGATATTATCGAAAGAGCATTATCTCATCGCTGGATAGACAATAATTTCTCTATATCTGGTGTTGGTTATCTACGCGCTCTAGATCGAGATGCTATTCCCCAAGCTGCAGACTTTTTGCTCACAGAGGAAAATGTTCATACTGCAGTTGTTTATGGAATAGTTCACGACAAACAAGAGGAATTAGAAGTAGTTATTGGTTCCCTGCGAACCAACAAAATTACTTTAGATCCAGATGAATTTATTAAAGAAGCTTTTGGAATGGATGCTCAAGGGCGCTTTTTTGGTGGGGGACGTTCCCAAGCTGGAGGTTTTGAAATTCCAATTGGTTTTCTTTCTGGTTTTAATGATAACAGCGAATATTCTCAGAAAAAGTGGGATGTTTTTAATGCTCAAATTAAGCAAAAGCTGTTTAAATTAGTTAATCCTAAGTAGGATTTGCTGAAGAGGTATTTTCGTGGAGCGTAGGGGTTATAAGTCAGAATTTAGAAGTCGGAAGTCAGAAGGAATGAGGAGGAAAATTACACCGTATTTTAGGTTTATTAAGTATTAGCTATAAAGTCATTATTAGTATATTGAAAAACATAATTCAGCTATAAATATCTGAATTAAGATTTATTCCCTACGCAACAATTCTGGTCTAAAGCCTCCCCCCTTTCAGGGGAAATAAGAAAAAACTTTCCTTTTAGTCAATCTTCTTCTTTTCCAAGAGAGGTAATTGTTAATTAATAATTAATAATTATTAATTGTTGAACTACCACCTACCACCGCTCAACCTAGAAATTTATTTAATGACTATAAGTTCCGTTTTATATTCTTTTTTAAAACTTGGAGCAACTTTTTTAACTTACTTAAATTAACTTCCTTACCACCATAACGCCACCCTACATAAGCCTGAGAAATTTCCTCAATTATCTCCAAATCATTAATTGAATGATATTCTCTAATAGCAGTAGTATATTCAAAAGGTGTCTGAAAACTCCGCTTCACAAATCCCTTACTACCAATTAAACGCAACATTTGTTGATACAAACTTTCCATCGGCGGTAACTTTGATAACCAGCGACGATAACGCCATCCCCGGAAAAATATGTAGAATATCCAACCTAAAAAAGCTAAACCAGTAGATATAATCAAACCAGCAAATATCCCTTGCCAACCCTGAGAAAATAAAGCAAAAAACCAACCAATAATTCCCAATATCCAACGAAAAATTCCACCAATAAACCGCTCCATAAAACCAGTTACAGGAGAAGGCAACCAACCAGCAACCCACTTCCAAAAAGCCATCAATGTACTAAAAGTTTGATTTTCCTCAATTGAAGGAGGAATTAATGGCATACCAGGAATCGGATTAAAAGCAAACCATCCATAATCAGGAAAATAAACCTCCGTCATCATATAAGCATCAGTATTTTTAACCACATACAAACCAGTAAAAGGATTAAACTCACCAGGAGAATAACCCGCAACTAACCTAGCAGGAATACCAATTGAACGTAACATTATCGTCAGAACGGTAGAAAAATGGTCGCCATAACCACCTATGATTTTTTCCCCTTCCGGACTATTTTTATAACCAAATAAAAAAGCCGATACTAAGTCTTCATTTTCTGCAAAAAATGGCGGTTCTTTCTGTAATTTATAGTTGGGATTTTGTTTAAGATATTGGGCTAAATAAAGAGCTTTTTCATAAGGCGAAACAATTGCTTCTGCCGATTTAGCAACTTTATTTTTATTAGCTAATATTTCTTCAGTTTTTTCTCTGACTTTCTCTGCAATTTCTGGAGGGATTTGTAAGTAATACTTACTGATACTTTGTGGATAATTTGTACCCGCCTGACCTAAAATAGTACGATTTCGATAAGGAACTTCAGAAATCGCTGTATAAGTTAAACCTTCCCTTAATTCTAGTGGAGAGCGCAAATTACCATCAGGGTCTATGGCAATTTTTTCAGTGGGAAAATATAACTCTTCTGCTTCGTATAAAGCCGGAATTAAATTTGGCAATTGAGAAACAATAGTGTAACTTTGAATTACTTCTCTACTTTTATTTATATATCTCTTTCGAGGCCAATTAACATAAAATTGGTAAGACCAACGGGGACGATTTAAAGTGAATGTATTGTCATTTCGAGAAATTTCCCAACCTTCACCTGTATACTTATCAAAAGCTAAAACTCGCCAAAAACCCTCCGCTTGTGACCTAACACGCATCACAACTTGAGGCTCCAATTGTCCGCGCAAATTTTGATTTATTTTAGTATTAAATCCATAATAATAAGTAGTATCAAGAGTTCCTGGACCAGATTCTTGATTAGTTCCACTTCCTAGACCAGAACCATCTCCTTCCCCTCTACCTTGACCAATATAACCAGGATTAGTTATAGTTCGCCCATCAAAATTTTCCACATCAAAATTAATCGGGGCACTAATAGGAAAAGTCCGTAATTGATAGCCTGGTAATCTCGGTAAAAAAGCAAAAATCCCTAAACCTAATCCAATAACTACCAACAACAATATTGTTAATTTTTTCGGAGATAAAGTAGCTTTTAATACAGATATTTGATTTGGTTTCTGTTTAACATTCAAATTACTGCCAAAAACTGTTTGCTGTAAGCCCAATCTGGAGCGGTAATCCAATACTAAAGTTGGGATAGCGATCGCAATAAATATCAGCAATACAGGCCCATAGGTTAAAGTTTGGCTAATAGTACCTGCTACTCCTAACAAAATTAGCCCTATTACCATCGAATAACCCAAGTCTTTCCGCCTGGGTAAGTCGAAGCTATGAAGTACCTGTAGTTGAATCAATAACTCAGCTAATACTAATCGTGTATCATTCAACTCACCAACCAGCCTACTCAAAAAAGCAGCCAGTGCCAACAACATCCCAATAGCTAAACAAAACTTTGCTGGTACATTGCGTTTATAGCGATTGTACCAACTCCAAATCGCTCCTACTACACTTAACGGAGCTGCCCAGACAGTAAGAGGAAGCTCATCTGTTGCCACTCCTGCAGCTACATCAATTGCAAGTACACCAACTATTACTAACCCCTGTACCATTACTCGTAAAAGAATAGAATTTTCTGGAACAGGCTTTGGTGCTGCCTCTATGCGTTGCCAGAGAGGACCTAATATAGGTAGATTTCGCAATTCCCAAGCGGAATTAGACATAATTTATTGGTAGATGCTAAGGTAAAGCCCTCATTCAATGTTGTTAGAAAATACTGATTTTTTTTCAGTAACTTAAGTTAATGAGATAATCAAGAAACAGTTCAAATTTCTCAACTTTTAGAGCATAGGCACGCTATAGTTGCTTTTCGTTACTTTTCACCCCAAGTATTTAGCCTGAAATTTTCTTAATTCTGCTTGGGAAAGACCGCAAATTTCAGAGATTTTTGTTCCCAATTTGAGAATCTAATCACGAGCTGATATATTTGACCAGGTTCTGGATCAAATAGCTCCACACATAAATTACCTGGATCAGAACGTTCTGCAGTTGCTTTGACTTTTTTTCCTTCAAGTTCAATACTAGCTGCTTCAGGTAATTGAACCTTGACTTTTAAAGATGGAGAAGATTTATCTTGACTAATATAGTATTCGGCTTCTATTTGAATCCATCCCAAGGCAGTTTGCCATTGTCTTTTTACCAATGATTGATTCAAATCACAATTCAGGGTTAAAGAAGATATAATCTCCTGAGCCGCTAATAATGACAACAACATCTGTTGCTTTGGTGTCGCAGCATTATAATTGTCAATTTGATTTGGATTCAATTCTCCATCTCTGGCTGGACCTGCTAGCACCAAACCAGCTAGGTCATTCAAGGATTGAGTTTGCCCTGGGAACAAACTATCTACAGCTCTTACCAATTTGCTACCAGATCGTAGGCTTGATTTCGCCATCTCCTGGCAATTTTCTAAAAGTTCAGCAAAGATACTCTCTGTTAAAGGTATTGGCCGTAGTCCCCACCTGAGATTTTGCATCTGTGATGCCCACAGGTGAATTGGGGGAA
>JASJEE010000145.1 GCA_030064835.1 Microcoleaceae cyanobacterium MO_207.B10
TGAGATGCTATATATTGTGTGACTGCGTAAATTCTGACTAGATTAGGACTTACTCATTTTTGAGTTTTCAACACTACATATATACAACGTTATAGTTTTGAGATGCTTTATAGCGTTTCTCAAATTGGTGAGATACAGTTTTAGATCCCCCCTAACCCCCCTGGATAAGGGGGGAACCGCTTAAAAAGGGGAGGCAACAAAAAGTCCCCCTTAAAAAGGGGAATTTAGGGGGATCGTAAATGTACCTCATCTTTATGAGAAATGCTATATATTGTGTAACTGCGTAAATTCTGACTAGATTAGGACTTAGGCATTTTTGAGTTTTCAACACTACATATATACAACGTTATAGTTTGTAGATACTATATATAGTTTTGCTGCTTAAGTTCTGACTAGTAATAATCTGGTCAATTATTAGACTTCTTGCAGAAGTCAGGGAATAGGGAACAAGGATTAGGGAGTAGGGAGATGAAATTGTTTATTTCGCATCTAAGAGCTGATTTATCAAGTAAATATTAATTAAGCAAGCTTTCGCTTAACTTCTCCTACATTTTCAATCATAGAATTGAAGCACATGAGCAACAAATTTGACTGGTAAACTAAAGGTAATAAAGCTAAGAGCTGACTGCTGACTGCTGAATGCTTACATTGCTATAGTTATTTATCATCTGCGAAACTTTTTTTTTGAATGACTTTTATCTCATTTAACTACGCTCTATTCTTATTAATAGTATTAGGAATCTACTGGTCAATACCACGACAATCTTGGCGAGTATTAATTCTCCTAATTGCTAGTTTAATTTTCTACGCTACCATTCAACCAGAATATATTCCACTTCTACTAATAATTACCCTACTTAATTTTTACCTTGCTCAAGCTATTGGGGAACCTCAAGATTGGCGCATTGCCAATACACAATGGAATCGAAATCGCTTACTATTATTGTGGTTAGGTATAATCTGCAATATTTTACTTTTATTAAGCTTCAAATATATACCTTTTGTACTTAATAGTATCGGCTTTATTTACAATTTACCTAATATTTTAGAAACTGCTGATTGGGTTGATAATAATTTAACTGCTCCCTTGGGATTAAGTTTTTTCTGTTTTGAATGTCTGGCTTATTTAATAGATGTTTATAGAGGCGCACCAGCTGCTTATTCTCTGCTACAGTTTACCTCTTATAAATTGTTTTTTCCTAAACTAATTTCTGGTCCTATTACCCGTTATCATTATCTCCAAAATCAGTTGGGAATGATTAGTAAAAAAACTCCTGAAGTTTCTGTAAAAATCACAGCCTTAAAGTTTCCTAGCTTGGAAAAAATAACAGAAGGAATTTGGCTGATTGCAACTGGAGCTTTCAAAAAAGCTTTAATAGCTGATAATTTAGGAATTTTTGTAGAACTGAGTTTCAGCAATTTACAAAGAGCTGGAAGTGGTGATTTGTGGTTAGCTACTGTTGCTTATGGATTACAACTTTATTTGGATTTTAGTGCTTATGTTGATATTGGTCGTGGTACAGCTTTTTTGATGGGTTTAAGTTTGCCACAAAATTTCGATTTTCCTTACTTTAGTACAAGTATAGGAGAATTTTGGCGTCGCTGGCATATGACTTTGGGAGATTGCTTAAGAAACTATTTGTATTTTCCTTTGGGAGGTTCAAGGGTTGGTTTATTTCGTACTTGTTTAAATTTATTGATTGTCATGTTAGTTGCTGGAATTTGGCATGGTGCTGCTTGGGGATTTATTGTTTGGGGAATTTTGCATGGTTTGGCATTAGTTATTCATCGATTAGTAGAATTTATTTCTCAGACATTTAATTTGAATAAATTCTGGGAAAGTTTGCCGGGAATTTTGATTAGTTGGTTGTTAACTCAGAGTATGGTATTTGGAAGTTGGATATTTTTTAGATTACCTAATTTGAGTGATTCTGTTTGGGTACTTTCTCATTGGTGGAATTATGATGCTGATGTTCAATTTGCTGATAAAGTTTATCTGGAAGCTATGGGTTTGGAAAGGTTACAGTTGGTATGGTTAATTTTTGCGGTTGTTGTAGCAATGGCGGTTAATTATTGGTTTCATCGCGGTTTGAAGTTGCAGTTAAATTGGTATTTGAAAGTTTTGTTAGTACCTATATTTTTGTTTGCTGTTTGGTTGCTAGCTCCGGAAGGTTTGCCTTATATTTATTTTGATTTTTAGATTTTTAATTGTCTAAGTCGGTTTTTACTATGCTAATTAAGATGTACATTTTGAGTAAGGATTCAGCTATTATACAAATTACCAAAAACAAGGCTATATTTGAGAAGTTCTAAAATTATTAATTAATAACTACAAATTATTGATTTTTAGTCATTAAGTGCCTATTTTTTATCTGGTTTTTTGTCTTTTTATCACTACACCTTAGACCCCGTACCCCACACCCTACCACTTCATAAGATGTAGCAAAATTTTTGAGAAATGGTATTAGCTGTCAGCTCTTATCAGGGGGCTTTAATGAGTATAGACTTTAAGACCAGCTTTTATAGTAAATATAAATGTTGACTTTCCCAACTATAAGGACGTTGAAAGAGGGGAACTAGATACTGTTGAGTTCCTTCTAGAATTTTCTGTAATTTTGTTTTTGAAGCTTTCATCTTGATGCAAAATGTTTAGTCAAATTATTTTAGATAAAATATTAGGCGTTGCAGAATCAAAGGATAGACATTTAGCAGAAAAGGTAAATCTTATATTTATAGTTTATTCTTACTCTTAGCCTCCAATTTATCCCGTAAATATACAACGCCAAATATTATTTATGTCTGGTGATTTTTCCCAAAAACGTTTTTTTATAACGTAACCATTCAGCTATTAGCTGACCGCTGACTGCTAATAGCCGAGTGAACCTACAGAACTGATTAAAATTAGCTAATGATTTTTTTCTTGATATTTCACTTTTTGGAGATTAATTACTCGTGACAAACAGGATAAGTTAATAACTCATAGCTGATGGCTGAATGCTTACTTTCTAACTAAGTGTCTTAATCTTGCATTCTTCAAGTAAACTAATTATCAATTTGACTAATCAATATATTGTCAATGATTTGATAGTTTTCCAATTCAAATACTTAGAATCAATCAAAATAAATTGTCAGAAAATCTAATTATTATCAACCAAATAAGAACACCAGTCACTCCAACTACCCGCGTAAAGTTTCCCTGTATTAATACCCGCCATTTTTAACGACCATAAATTCACACAAGCTGTCACACCAGACCCACAATAAACAATAACTTCCTCAGCATTTTTTACCTCTTCCCATCGTTTAATCTGTTCGTCAACTTTTGCCAAACTATTTTCATCAGTAACTTGTTTCCAAGGATAATTAACCGCCCCAGGAATATGACCAGCAATAGGGTCAATAGGTTCATTTTTTCCTAAGTAGCGATCGCTATCTCGCGAGTCAACTAATACTATTCCTGGCAAATCTTTTTTGACTTTAACTGTGTCTATATCCACCATAATTTCTGGTTGAATTTGAGGTTCAAAAAAACCTGACTTTGGGTTAGGAAGTTCCTTAGTAACAGGATATTGTTTTTCCCACTGAGAAAAACCGCCGTCTAATAGAGCAGTTTTTTGATGACCCATATATTCCAATAACCACCACAAACGGGAACTAAAGGCAAAGCGAGAGTCATCATAAGCCACGATTAAAGTTTCTTGGAATTTTACACCCATCATTTCTAATTTATGGGCTACTTCTTGAATATTAGGTAGAGGATGACGTCCTCCATGTTTGGCAACTGGACTGGAAAGGTCTCGGTTGAGGTCAAGATAAAAAGCTCCTGGAATATGGCCTTGTAGATATTGTTTTTTTCCTAATTCTGGGTCAGTTAAGGAAAAGCGACAGTCAATAATTATCAGGTTGGAGTCATGGAGATTTTCTGCTAACCACTGTAGAGATACAAGGAGATTTGTGTTAGTCACGTTGATAAGTTAAATGAGTATTTCTTCTATTGGTAATACTTGAGGATATGTTGTATCACTTTTAGGTATTTTTGATGATCGATTGACGAAAATCTTACCTATAAACACAAGTAAAGCCAAGAGTAATATTACCACGACTATTCCCAAGGTTATCTGACTGATTCTCAAATTATTCCAACCTCTATTTTTAATGTTATTTATATCTGTTTTTGGATGAATTTGAGCTTGTTTATTATCCACAAAATTTTGTAAACTTAATCGAGATAATAAGTTTAATTCTAAATCAAATTCTTGACCCCATCTCGCATAGTCATCACTATATCTTTTCAGGAGTATTTTGACTCTTTTTATAGATTCTGGTGCCAATTCAATCAATTCATTTTGCACCATATTTATCAAAATATTTTTATCTGGTAATTCATCAGCTTCAATAAGTATATGTAACCAACCATTGATAGCATTGACCTTGGCGTTAATTCCTTCAGGACGTAATTTACCGTTTAATAAGCTAGCGATCGCTTTAGAATTTCCTTGTTTAGCAAGTTCAAAAAATCTGTATTTTATCATATTTAGACCTAAAAAATAAACGATAAATTCTGCCAAAATGTTTATTTAGGAGTTATTTCTGCAACTCTTTGAGCATAGTCAGAATAGTTTTGATATTCTGTAATTTTTTTTCTAGCTAATATATATTTAGGATGAGATGCTGGTACTATTTTCATTAGTTCCGTTGCGTCTTGCCACTAACTTGCGACTGCTTCCCATTCTACTTTAGATTTAGCTGACTGAGCCATTTCTGCTGCGGTCATTGCTCGGTTAACTGCTAGTTTAAATGGATCGGGTGGTGCTAATACAATACTTTCTGAAGAAATAGGAGAAGATTTTGTGATTGGGAAACTAGAGGGAGTCAGGGCTATTTCATTCTCAACTTTTCCATTTTATATATTTACGAGAATACCTTATTGCCAGCTTTAGACAACGCATCTTTAGCTATCTGTAAAGCCAGTAAATTCATTGCCAAACTCTAGAATGAAATGACCCTGAGAGGGAGTAGCTTGAGTTGTTATTTTTTCTGCTTCTAAGTTTTTGGGGTTAAGTGGGTTTGTCACGGTTGAGGATGTCTTCTCTACAACAATTTTATAATTTTCAGAAACTTCTTTTCCTCGGTAAAATTTATACATTGTTAATCCAATTACAGGAATTATCAGTAAGCTGTTGTGCATTTAAACCACTTATTTTTTGTCTGCCTGATTAAAAAGTTTTTCCATAAATATTCCCAGGTCAAAAAAAGCTCAATAAAGCTCATAATACCAATAACTGATTCAGCCATAATCAAAGCTTTTAACCAAGAACTACTATCAGAAAACCATGTAGGTAAGCAGATTTTTTTTAGCTTATACATCAAATGAATATTCAGGAGTAAAATTGACAAATCAAAAATTTATACCACAACTAACAGCCGATGGTTCTTTTACTTTCTTTTCACCTGAATTTGGTGAAAAATTTCACTCTCATTTTGGAGCTAAACAAGAAGCAGAATTTAAGTTTGTTTACCCACTTCAACTAGAATCTAAAGCAAACCAACCTGTAGTGCATTTACTTGACGTTTGTTATGGACTAGGATATAATACAGCCTCAGCTTTAGCTGCAATTTGGACAATTAATTCTGGTTGTAGGATTGAACTAGTTGGACTAGAGTTAGATTCAGAAGTGCCAAAAGCAGCAACATTCCCCACAAATCTTTTAAATGATTGGCCAGAACCCATACCCAAATTATTGGCTACTTTAGCAAATACCCATCAACTAGAAACAGAAAAAATTCATGCCAAACTGATAATTGGGGATGCAAGAACAACTATTCAGCAAGTAAGTAACTCTGGCTTTCTAGCTGATGCCATATTTCTCGACCCATTTTCCCCTCCTACTTGTCCCCAACTATGGACAGTGGAATTCTTAGGGTGGGTCAGAAGATGTCTCAAACCTGATGGTTATCTAACAACTTATGCCTGTTCAGCAGCAGTCAGAACAGGATTAATTGAAGCTGGGTTAAAAATTGGTTCCACAGCACCAGTAGGAAGGCGAACGCCTGGGACAGTAGCCAGTTTTGTCGAGTCATATTTACCACCACTTTCAGAAAAGGAAAAAGAACATCTATTAACTCGTGCTAGTATTCCCTACCGCGACCCGCACTTGTCAGACCCGACTGAAGAGATTTTGCATCGCCGTCAGATAGAAAAACAAAAATCTTCTTTAGAGCCCACATCCCGATGGAAAAAACGGTGGTCTAAGGCCAGAATATAATTATAGGACTTACGCATAACCGCTATATCTAGTAGGGGGAATTGGCCAATCGCCCCCTACAAATGGTGTATATTTTCATATTTTGCCTAAGTCCTAGACTTTTAAATTTTGAGTTCCATGAAACACTAAAGTCATAGATGTTGAGATATATGAGAGGATAAGTATGTAGATTCGTAATTTAGAAAGTATCTATAAAATAAATCTTCAGGTCGAATCAAAACACTTACGTTGCGGTGGGTTACGGCGAATCACAGAGATTATTAAATTTTATTTATTAAATTTTATTATTAATCTGCTTCTGCTGCCTAACCTACCCTAAGCCAGGATTTTATATCCTATTTACGATACCCTCTTAACGTTTTTAGAAAACAAATAATCCCAAAAATCATGGTAGCGGTAGCAATATTAGCAGCTGGACGTGGCACCAGAATGAAATCAGACCTACCCAAGGTCTTACACCAGTTAGGTTCTCATACCTTACTCGAACGGGTATTAAAAAGTTGTGTCTCTATTCAAGCATCAAGACAAATAGTCATAGTAGGTTATCGTGGAGACTTGGTAAAAGAGTCTCTTGTTAATAATATTAATAATGACGATAATATTTCTACCTTAGAATTTGTAGAACAGAAGGAACAATTAGGAACAGGCCACGCCATCCAACAATTGTTACCCCACCTCAAAGGATTTTCGGACGATCTGCTAGTTTTAAATGGAGATGTGCCATTATTACGACCGGAGACTCTTGAGCAGCTCATCAAAACCCATAAGAAATATCATAATGCAGCAACTATTTTGACTGCTAACTTGCCTAATCCAAAAGGTTATGGCAGAATCTTCTGTGATCCAAATAATATCGTAACCCAAATAGTTGAAGACCGAGACTGTACAGCAGCCCAAAAACAAAACCATCGCATCAACGCTGGAGTATATTGTTTTAACTGGCCGATTTTAGCAAAGGTGCTGCCTCAGTTGACAGCAGATAATGATCAGCAGGAATATTACTTAACCGATGTAGTGAATTTTCTGAATCCAGTTATGGGTGTTGATGTGGATGACTATCAAGAAATTCTGGGCATCAATGACCGCAAAAATTTGGCTGCTGCTTACGATATTTTGCAGATGCGGGTTAAAGATAATTGGATGAGTGCTGGAGTAACTTTAATAGACCCCGATAGTATTACTATTGATGATACGGTACTTTTACAACGGGATGTGATTATTGAACCCCAAACTCATATTCGGGGTAGAACTGTCGTTGGTGCAGGTAGTCGCATTGGGCCAGGGAGTTTAATTGAAGATAGTTTGATTGGTAAAAATGTCAAGGTTTTATACTCGGTCATATCTGATAGTACCGTGGCAGATCATACTCGCATTGGCCCTTACGCACATTTGCGTGGCGATTCTCAAGTGGGTTCCCACTGTCGAGTGGGTAATTTTGTAGAACTGAAAAATGCTAAAGTTGGCGATCGCACGAATGCAGCTCATTTATCTTATCTAGGAGATGCGACCCTTGGGGAAAAAGTTAATATTGGTGCAGGTACTATTACTGCTAACTATGACGGTGTGAAAAAACATCAGACAAAAATCGGCGATCGCTCTAAAACTGGTTCTAATAGTGTATTAGTTGCCCCTGTTACATTGGGGCCAGATGTAACTGTGGCTGCCGGTTCAATAGTTACAGATGATGTCCCAGATGATAGTTTAGTCATTGCTCGGTCTAGACAAGTTGTGAAACCTGGTTGGCGCTTAAAGGAGTCAGATGAGTCAACGAAAAAAACTCAAGAGTAAACAGCTAAATCACCTTCAAACTAATATGAATGTTTGTTTAAATACCCAAAACTGCCATTGCTTTTAGGGGAAAAATATTTAGTGTTTTAAAAACCAGTATATTTTTAGGACAATTTAGTTTTCCCCTAATAACTAAACCAATAATTTTACAACTTGGTATTAGTTTTAAATAAAGCTACAAGTATTGATTATTTAACAGGAACTGTCTCGTTATCAGACTCAAGAACAGAAGCAGGAATAGGCACTTCTTCAACAGCAGGATGTTTTTCTATAGTTAAACTAGACTGTTGAGAACCAGATAATCGTTTGAGAAGTTTTGGTTTTGGGTCATGGAGCAGATAAATAATCCGATCTCCAGGCTGCCAATTTTCAGTTGCAGCCAATACTTGAATATTTCCTTGTCTTTCGATTAATAGTGGCACCAACTCCTCTGCTTTAATCAGTGCATTAAGGTGAGTTTTTTGAAACTCAAAACCAAACTGTTTTAGCACTGTTTCCCCTAATTTTACCTCTCTATCAGAAAGGTATTTATTCCAATTTTTCAGATTTAACTTTGAAGTAAATGCTTGTTGAACTTTATTTTTCTCATTTTGATTTTTTAGCTGAGGGTCTTTGGGAAAAACTGCTAAAACTCTTGGGGGCTTAAATTCTTCTGCCGCTCTTTGAGCTAATACGATATTAACTTCTCCATTACTAGTAACTGCAAAGAACGTTCCCACTGATTGTAAACCAGCTTTTTCTAAAACATTTGTATCGAGGGCACTACTTTTATATACTTGTAAACCGTCTTTCTCCGCTTGTTCACAAGCTTCTTCATCCGTATCAATAATTACCACTGATTCACCTCTATCTTTAAATATACGTCCAATTAATCTAGATAGAGGATTTGAACCTACAATAACAGCACCTTTAGCAGCACTAGAAGTAATTCCCAACATCTGAGCTACAAATCTGGCCGTTAGTCCTTGACTAAATACAGTCATAATAATTGTCAAGAATACTAAAGCTTTAATCGAGTCACCACCATTCATTCCTTTCTGAGTTAACAATATGGCAAATAATGAAGAAACTGAGGCAGAAACTATTCCTCTTGGGGCCACCCAACTGACAAACATTTTTTGTCGCCAATTCAGTTTACTATTCCAAGTACATATCAGGACATTAATAGGCCGAATTACAAACATCAGGGTTAATACAGCAAATACACTTCCCCAACCAAGGGCAACGACACTAGCTAAGGATAAGTCTGCTGCTAGCAAGATAAATAATACTGAAACAGCTAGCATTGTCAGTTGTCCTTTAAAGCGCCTTAATAGTCGTAACTCTGGTATTTCGGCTGCACCTACTACAATTCCAGCTACTACAGTCGTCATTAGTCCTGATTCGCTACGCACTTGTTCTGCTAAACCAAACATCCCCCACAAGGCAGCTAAGACCACGAGATTTGCCAGTTCTTCAGAAAGAAATTTTGCTCTTTTGAGAGTAAATCCTAACAGCCAGCCTCCCACACCACCAATCAAAGCACCCATTCCTAACCTGACAATTAGGTCTCTAAATAAACCCAGGGGGTCGGCACCATCATTTAAAACAATATTCAGTACCAATACTGCTAGAATTGCCCCTACAGGGTCAATGAGAACTCCCTCTCCCTCTAGAACAGTAGCTACTTGTCGGTCTACTGATACCTGCTTGAGTAAAGGCCCCACTACTGTTGGGCCTGTCACTACTACTAGGGAGGCATAGAGAAATGCGATCGCCCAAGGGAATTCTCCTAACCAATGAGCGGCCATTCCACCACCAATTAATGTGATTAAAGTACCTATAGTAACTAAGTTACGGATACTCCCTGAAACTCTTCCTAGTTCCCTCAGTTCCAGGTTTAAGCCTCCCTCAAATAAAATTAGAGCCACAAATAAGGAGACTACAACTTCTAGGCCATTTCCTAATAAGTTTGGATGGACGAGGCCAAAAACATCTTTACCTGCGAGGATACCAAATAGTAGCAGAAAGACAATCGCAGGAACTTTTAGGTAAGCAGCCACAACCTGGGCTCCTATGCCACTAATAACTGTGAGAATGATCAGCAGAGTTATTTCAAACGGTATTTCCATAAGCGTTATGTTGGCAGGCTACCAGCTTATATTTTAAGGTTTTATGATTTTTGAGATAAATTTTATCAGTCTTAATTTTTGGCTGGGTAGGCAAGTTTATCTGTATTTTTTCCTGATTTATAAATAAATTTACTATTGTTGTGAGTGGAAGTGTTTTTGACTAATGGCATTTTTCCCATGATTTGTATGTTTAGGTTTAAGCACTATGTTTCATCAAAAATCCAGGGCTATTTCGTTCTAATTTCTGACTTTTTGTGCAAACCACGAAAATATGCCTTTTCAAGGATTGAAGGTTCTATCAACCAATTTCTAAAAGCTAGTAAAATCCTCACTTGATTCTAGAATGAAATAGCCCTGTCAAAAATCTTAGAATATAACTATAGCAAAAGCCGAGTTTATCAAAACTATATTCCTGAGTTATTTTTATTGTTGAATTAATTAATAAAAGAATGAATTTTCATTATAATTATCCTAATCTATGCAATATTCTTTTGTATTATAACTACTATTAATCAAAGCGCAACTAAAGAGCCCAATTTGGGATCTTGAGAAAGTCCCTAATCGCTTTAACAATAATCCCATAAAACAAATATCTATCTTGGTTTTCCCGTGAGTTAAGTTGTACTCAAAATTTTTCACCAGACTGTTCCACCGTTTAATCACCCATGGCCTCTTGAACACGACAAACCCTGACTTTCCTTCTGTTTTCTTCTACTCTGGAGACAGCTTGGCAAAGGGTTAAATCCAGGTTTTGCCTACAAGACCAAATCTGGTTATTCTAAGATAATTACTTAAAATACACAAATCCTGATCAGTTAAAGATTAGGGCTGTCTGTATTTGGCTAAGTCGCCCCAATTACATTGATTCTTGAGTTGATAGAAAATGCTATCTAGAATTTCTAGTTTACTTCATTCCGTTGGACTGGTGGACTTATAGAACCCATTTGGGGTCTATGAGTAGGGGAGTAGGGGAGTAGGGGAGTAGGGGAGTAGGGGAGTAGGGGAGTAGGGGAGTAGGGGAGTAGGGA
>JASJEE010000146.1 GCA_030064835.1 Microcoleaceae cyanobacterium MO_207.B10
ACCTAAAACCTAAAACCTAAAACCTAGAAGTTTATTTGTAGCCAACATTTATCAAAATGGTATTATACCTCTCCCCAAATACCGATTTTTGAAAGCTAGACTTAGCAATTAACAATCAACAATTAATAATTAATAATTACCCCTTCTTAAAACGGATAGGATTGACTAAAAGGAAAATTTTTGATTTCTACCCTTCAAAGAGGAGGCTTCCCACCTGAATTTTCCAATTATTAATTATTAATTATTCGGTGAGAGTTTCAGAATCCTTTCTGGAGATTGCTATTACATAAACATAGAATTACTTCTGGTAATAGTTATGATTAAACTTAACTATTACCCTCTTTTCCTATTCCCAAATTTTTCTTAGATTTTTTCAAATCCTTCCAAAGAACTCTAATTTGGTCGTAAGCTTCTTCTGGGCTAATTTTACCCCCGGTTTCCAAACCACAAATCAGACTTACTCGTTGAGCAAATTCCTGAATATTTGCATTAAAAAGCAAGTTTTCTGGAGTAAAATCTCCATAATACC
Source organism: Microcoleaceae cyanobacterium MO_207.B10 (assembly GCA_030064835.1). Classification (GTDB taxonomy): domain Bacteria; phylum Cyanobacteriota; class Cyanobacteriia; order Cyanobacteriales; family Microcoleaceae; genus JASJEE01. The sequence continues at coordinate 530 of JASJEE010000146.1, forward strand.
GACTGCGAGGGTATAAAAAATCTTTGTCTATTACCATTTTTTTATCCTCATAAATACTACGTAAGTTGGATTTATATTAAAAGGTATTTTTATTGCTAGCCAGCATCAGTAATATAACTGTTTTATTCTTAATTCCTTGGCTATATTGACTTTTTTTCGAGGCTGTATTGTTAGCTTGTATACAAACCTTTTATAACAATTTTAACACATAAAACTAGGTAGGCTAGGCATTAGCCTAGCCTACTTAAACAAAAACACATACTAGCAGCAAATCAAAATAATATCATGTCCGGATAAGTAGGTATAAAAAACTTCCCGCTGCTCTTGACTTGATTCTGTCCTGAATACTGACTCCTCAATCATCATTGATAGCTATTTAACCGGACATGATATAAGTTGCCATAAACTACCTAAAAATAATAAAGTAAAGTTTAGGCTCAAAGCTTAGTGCCACATTCAGGACAAAAATTATTAGTAGCAACATTTTTCGCTCCACAATTGCTGCAAGTTATCAACTCCACCGCTTGCTCAAGCTGTTTATGAATAGGTAAGCCAACCATTTGAGCATTACTCTTACCAGGAGCCACCATGGGATAACAATTTTCATTCTTAGTCACACGCACATCCATCAAAACCGGACCATCGTGAGCTAGCATTTGAGCGATCGCTTCTTTCAACTCATGGCGGTGGGAAATCATCATTCCCTTAATCCCATAAGCCTGAGCTAACATCACAAAATCAGGCATTCCCACCTCCATATTAGAAGATGAATAACGCTCACCAAAAAAAGCCTCCTGCCACTGACGCACCATACCCTGCCAGCCATTATTAACTATCACAGTTTTGACATTAATGCCATACTGGGCCAAAGTCCCTAATTCCTGAATATTCATTTGAATACTAGCATCACCAGCAATACAAATCACTTCTCGATTTGGCAGCGCCACCTTCACACCCATAGCAGCAGGCATACCATAACCCATAGTACCCAAACCTGCACTAGAAATCCATTGCCGGGGTCCATTTTTCAGAAATTGAGCCGCCCACATTTGATGCTGACCAACATCCGTAGTGTAGTAAGCATCTGGGGCCATTTTGCCAATTTCATTAATCACCTCTTGAGGCGATATACTATCCGAATGTTGAGGAGCAACCAAGGGATAATCTTGCTTCCAACGATTAATCCGTTCTAGCCAAACTTGAGTTTGATTAGGATTATTTGCTTGTGCTGTTTCCTGGGTGCGACCTAGCAATTCAATTAAAACTTGTCGTACATCTCCCACAATAGGAACATCTGGAGTCCGGTTTTTTCCTACTTCTGCCGGGTCAATATCAATATGAATTACTTTAGCGTGACAAGCAAATTCATCTAACTTACCAGTTACACGGTCATCAAAACGAGCTCCAACAGCAATTAATAAATCACACTCACTCACGGCAAAGTTAGCATAAGCTGTCCCGTGCATTCCTAACATTCCCACAGACAGAGGATGATGTTCATTAAAAGCACCTTTGCCCATCAGAGTAGTAGTAACAGGAATATTAAAATATTCTGCTAATTCTCGAATTTGTGCATGAGCATTTGCAGAAATTGCGCCACCGCCTACATATAGTAGGGGACGACGTGCTTGTCGCATTAAAATTATCGCTTGGTTAATTTGGCGAGGGTTGCCTTTAACAGTTGGACGGTATCCAGGTAGTCTGATAGAAGTTGGTTCCACTGGTTCATAGTCAAATTCTTCTAATCCAACATCTTTGGGTATGTCAATTAAAACAGGACCAGGACGACCTGTACTAGCAATATGGAATGCCTCAGCCACAATTTTAGCCATATCCCTTGGGTCACGGACAACGTAGGAATGTTTCACTATGGGTAGAGTAATGCCGTAGATGTCTGTTTCCTGGAAAGCATCTGTACCAATCATTTTTCGGCCTACTTGTCCTGTAATTATGACCATAGGAATCGAGTCCATATGAGCCGTGGCAATACCTGTTACCAGGTTAGTTGCACCGGGACCTGATGTGGCAAAACAGACTCCTACTTCTCCCGTGGCCCTGGCATATCCATCTGCCGCATGGGCCGCCCCTTGTTCGTGTCTCACCAGTATATGTTGTAGGTCTCCGGCTGCCTCGAAGCGGTAGAGTTCGTCATAAATTGGGAGAATGGCTCCGCCTGGATAGCCAAATATATGTTTGACACCGTGGCGCTTGAGACTATCCATGAGTGCAAAAGCACCCGTTGCTCGTTTTAGGGTTACTTTAGTTTGTAATTGCACAACTAGTTCCTCTCTAGATACTATTATTTATAGTTAAAGTTATCATTTTAATAAAAAATGTACTGTTATAAATAGTTTTTTTTGCTAATTTGTAGAAATCTTTAAGATTCTCTAAAAGAGTTATTTTTTCGGTATTTTTAATATTTTGCCCGTTTATTGAATTACCTTTTTGGTAACTGTATCTGTCTTGACACACTAGTCCTACTTGGCGGTGATATCAAAAGATGGCATCCTGATAAACGGGTAAACTTAAAATTAAATTTAAGGAGTGAAGAACTTGAAAAAAGTAGAAGCTATTATTCGGCCTTTTAAGTTAGACGAGGTAAAAATTGCTCTTGTTAATGCTGGTATTGTTGGGATGACTGTTTCTGAGGTTAGAGGTTTTGGCCGTCAGAAGGGTCAAACTGAAAGGTATAGAGGTTCTGAATATACTGTTGAGTTTTTGCAGAAGCTCAAGATTGAAATTGTGATTGAGGATGACCAGGTAGAGATGGTTGTTGAAAAAATTATGGGAGCTTCTCGCACTGGTGAAATTGGTGATGGCAAGATTTTTGTTTCTCCGGTAGACGAGATTTACCGTATTCGGACTGGGGAAAGCAATATGGAGGCAATTTAGTTGTTAGGTTACTAACTTTTTAGCTAAAGTTAGGAGCTTGGTTTATTGTTGTTTTACTTCAGTAAACCAAGCTTCACAACTGACTGAAAGTTTTGGGATAGTGCTACATATTAATGTTAGAGGTGTCGGAGGTGTCGGAGGTGTCGGAGGTGTCGGAGGTGTCGGAGGTGTCGGAGGTGTCGGAGGTGTCGGAGGTGTCGGAGGTGTCGGAGGTGTCGGAAGTGTCGGAGGTGTGGGAAAAAATAAGGCGTTGCTGAATACTGGGATGATTTCGGCTGATACGGAGACACACCAGACACACCAGACACGGGGATTATGGTTCCTGCTTGATCGACAAAATCATCCGGCAATTATGCAATGCCAAAAATAAATATTATCTTCTCACCATTACTATGCAGGAGAACCAATTTTGGGATGGAAATATACGTTAGACCTCTGGTGGAAAAGAGGGAGTAGGGAGCAGGGAGTAAGGAGAAATAATTGATGTTTTCTTTAAAATAATTGATTTGATTTTTGATTATTGGAGATGTCTGTTTAATGAAACGCTTCGCGATCGCTATTAAGCGGGGGTTTCCTCAAAAAAAGCAGAGTGTTGGAAGTGTGGCGAGTTTAGGAAGTCTGGGGAGATAGAGGTAGTAACAGTTTTACTCTCAGAAACAATAAACATTAGACATCTCCAAAAATACTCAAACGCTTATCCTAACTATCTTTAGTGGAGCGATCGCTACTTATGAAGATAGTTAATTTGTACAGTTTTATGGGTATCAGAGATACTTCGTGTTACTAATTCAAATATTTATTGTACTTTGATTTATTATTTTTATCTCAGTTTTTGATGGTTTATACTAAAATCAAAGAGCCAATTCTTAGTCGCACTAAACCACATATTGTTAAGATTACTTTTTGATAATTATTATCTTTTAATCTGAATCTTTCTCTAGCAAGTCCAAATATTTTAATTAATCTTATTATATGTTCTACAAATATTCTCTTTCTGGCTTTTTCTTTATTTTCTTCTTTGATTTCTAGCGGCATTTCTTTTTTTCTTGGTTTCTTTTTTGGTGTAGTAGTTCTTTCTACTCCTTCATAAGCTTTATCTCCTTGAAATTTTTGTTTTTTATCAAATTTATCCTGTTGTTTTCTTAAGATTTTTACATCACTTACTGGACCTTTTTCTCCTACTATTACATCTACTATTTCTGTTCCTTTTGGTGTCGTTATTATTTGATTTTTGAAAGTATGATTTTTCTTTTTTCCTGAGTAATATTTTTCTGGCTCTTTATATTCACTTGGTCTTTCTCTACTTTGTTCTGTACTATCTACAATTAATTCTAATTCTGTTAATATCTCTTTTACCCATTCCAATTCATTTTCTTTTTTTTTACTTGTTCTAATAAACTTGCTGGCAGTAATTCTCTGAGAATATCTATCCAGTAATGAAAAATATTATTAGCACTTGATTCACTTATACCAAAGTTAATTCCTAATGTTTGAAAAGTTGGTATTTGATGTACATAAAATAACGTTAAAATTATTTCTTCTTCCTTTGTTAAATTCTTTTTTCTTCCTCCACCTGCTTTAATTAATCTTTTTTCGGTTTTGGCGTTGGCGGAGCCTAGCGGCAGCTACATCGCCTCCTTTTTCTCTGATTCTATTATTTGGGCATTTGCTATTAATTTTATTAGCTGTTCATAAGTAATGCCAATAATTCTTTTTGTTTCTTTTGGATGATTATAAATATATTCTAAAGTTGGATTCATTTGGGAGACTGCATACATAAATGGTTTTGATAATTTTACCTTATTTTCTATTTTGGAGATATCTATTATAAATTCTGGCGTTGGTTAATGCGTAATGCTTTTGTCTCAAATATCTATGAAAAAACTATAGTTTTACAGTTCATAAATACTGAAGAGCATTACCTAATCACCAAGCCCTAAATTCTTACTGATAACTGATAACTGATAACTGATAACTGATAACTGATAACTGATAACTGATAACTGATAACTGACTACTAAACCTTACCCCTATAACTTTTGTCACCAAACCCTAATATAACCATTTAGACTCTATTTCTGAAATCTTACCATTTTCTTGCATTTCTAATATTTTGATATTAAACTTTTCCCGAAAAGGAGTATTTTGAGACAAAACAAAACCATAATGTTCAGTAGCAAAAGAAACCGGAGATATTTTTAAATTTTCCGTAGGGTTTTGACGCAGATAATATTGAAGAGCCGGAACATCAAAAACTACCCCATCCACCCGATCATCCTTCAAATTCTGAATAGCTTCATCTAAAGTTTCAGACAGAATTATCCGCGCTTCATAATGTTGTGCCCACTTTTCTCCCGTTGTACCTGCAACTACAGAAATTCTGGCATTTTTAATATCCTCTGGATTCTGAAATTCTAAAACAGTTTGATTTGACAAAGCTAGAGTAAGTGTGGTAGTAATTCCCGCAGTAAGTGAAGAAATCGTCACCATCGTTACAATCATCCATACCCCAGCAATAATACGTCCAGTCTTAGTTATAGGAGCGCGATCGCCATATCCCACCGTCGTCAAAGTTACCAAAGCAAACCACATCCCATTAGCAACACCATGAAAATAATCTTTGGGAAATTGTTCAGTATTGCGCCGTCTTTCAGCTAACCATAAAAGATTCGCTACTAAAAATATCAGAATTATCAACAGACCCACTGAAGAAATAAAAGCAAGGCCAAAAAAAGGTTGAAATCGACTCCAGAGGGTAGGACGTTCACCAGCAACTAATAAACCAATATTTGCCAAGAAAAACGGTTGAGTAAAAGTCACTTTCTGTAGACGACCAGAAGTTATACTTATTGGCCCAATTACTACATCTAGTTCCCCTCTAATCACCTCATTAATAGCCTCAGCAGTACTGTATTTAGTAATAAGTTCATATTCCAGTTTTTCTGAAGCAGCCAATTCTTCCCAAATTTCTATACTGATACCTTCACTATTATTACTATCGGTAGAATTGTGATGAATTGTAAAAGGTGGCGAACCAGCCACACCTACTCGTAACTTTTGGGCTTTAGCCGGCAAGGTAAACCAATAGAGACAGGTTATAGTGAAAAAAGTTAATAGCTTTAGTCTGCTAACCATTTCAAGAAAATTTTATCGTGACAAATTTTTTCCCCCAAGGTAAGGCATAATAATCAGTTGACATCCTCTCCTGCCTCAAGGCAAAGAGATTCCTATCCATCTAAATCAAACAGACTTAGCTGTTTAGGTTTAAATTATGAGTGGGGTCAAACCCAAACTATGCTTTTTTTACCTAACAGGTATAGGTATAAGGCAGTAATATTATATTGAGCAAATTATCAAATGGCCATGCCAGAGCTGACACTGAGAGAGTATAAACTTTTTTAAAGTTAGTTTGGCGATATTATAACATTGAGTAGACAAATGACTAAGACCGATGACAAAACTGTTGTTAGGCAGTATTTTAATTCAACTGGTTTTGACAGATGGCGTAGAATTTATGGAGACGGTCAAGTAAACAAGGTACAGCTAGATATTAGAAAAGGACATCAGCAAACCGTTGATACTGTTATCGGTTGGCTAGAAACAGATGGTAATTTACCAGGATTATCAATTTGTGATGCTGGTTGTGGGGTAGGTAGTCTGAGTATTCCCTTGGGTAAAGCCGGAGCTATTATCTATGGTAGTGATATCTCAGAAAAGATGATATCAGAAGCTTATCAACGGGCAAATTCTAGCCCTTTGAACTTGAATAATGTTAATTTTGTTGCTCAAGATTTAGAAGCGTTAAGTGGTAAATATCATACAGTTATTTGTTTGGATGTGCTGATTCATTATCCTCAAGACCAAGCTAAGGCTATGATTAATCATTTGATTTCTCTAGCAGAATCAAGGTTAATTATTAGTTTTGCCCCTAAAACTTTAGCTTTAAGTTTGCTCAAAAAGGTAGGAGAATTATTTCCTGGACCAAGTAAAACTACTCGTGCTTATCAGCATCGCGAAGCTGATATTATTGAAATTATTCAGAGTCATGGTTTTTCTATTAATAGACAAGCAATGATTAGTACAAGTTTTTATTACTCTCGTTTGTTAGAAGCTGTTCGTCAATAGTTAAAAGTTACATTGATTTTTACAGGTTACTACGATTAGTATAAAGATTGAAAAATCAAGTACATTTTTCAATCTTTAATCTAGGTTAAAGATAGTAATCAGTTGAGAATTTGTCAAAATTATTAAAATTAAAAACTAAAGTCTGAAAAACTTATAGTGGTCTTCACAAAGGTAGAGTACAAAACTTCTGCCCTCTTCCATCAGCATAGCTGCCTTTGGGACGAAACTCTCTGTATTCTATGTTAATTAGAACTGCTATACAGCGCTTTCCGATGTTATGAGGTACAGACCTAGCGGCCAAGATGACCGCACTACAAAACGTTCAATTTACGCCTTGTACATCATCAGCCCGAAATATGCTGTAATACCTGTCATGTAAATTCTAAGAGACTTAATTTTTTATACTCACAATATGCTTTATATAGCAATCCTAAATAGGTTGTGATCAATTAAAAAGTAAATAAAAAAGTTGATACTCCCACCTGTTCCCTTTTCTCTAAAAAGCAGTAATATTTTTGCCACGAATCAAATAGGATTGCTATATATTAAGAAGTAGAAATCGATTAAGCATAAATTATTTTTTTCGTTAAAAATAATCATCTCAAGAAGGAAAAATAAACTAATGACTAAGATTTTTTTGGTAATAGCATCTATTCTAGGAGGTTTGTCAGTAGTTGCAGATGCCCTTGCCTCCCATGCTTTGAAAGAGCGCCTTAGTCAACATTTTTTGGATATTTTTCAGACAGGTGTCCGTCTACAAATGTATCATTCCTTAGCATTATTAATAGTAGCTTTATTATTAACTATTGGAGAATTACCAAAACCATTAATGGTAATTGCTGGATATGCTTTTATTGTGGGAATCGCTATTTTTTCAGGTAGTTTATATGCTCTGAGTTTAACAGGTATTAAATGGTTAGGAGCAATTACACCTATAGGTGGAGTTGCATTTCTAGTCGGATGGACTTGTCTAGCGATCGCTGGTTGGAATCTCAAGTTATAAAAGTGGTGATAAAAATTAATTCGGTAAATATCAGCAATACAAAACTTTATACATGAATAAATGATTTGTATATATGAACTCAAATACCAAATTTTTCAATTAAATCTAGTCAAAAAAGATAATAATTATATCATATAATATTAGTCGTCAAACATTAAAATTTGTTAATACTTCATTAATCCAAATTTTAATTATTAAAAATTCTCAAAAAATAGAGATAATATAAAAATTGGCGATGATAAATTACTAAATGTTGATGATCTAATGAACTTAGTAGTTATTTTAAAGATATACAATCAAATCAAAGCTCAATTACAATTTTGAGACTTTTGTCAAAAAAAACCACTTAGAGCTATAGTGGAATAAACCAAAGATATATAAATCTGGGTATCCGGCTTCTGTGAGTTACTGCCTCAATCCCAATTGCCCAAATCCCTCTGACCCATTAAACGCTGGTAAACGAACTTGTTGTCAATGTGGCTCAGAATTGCTGCTACAAGGGCGGTATCGTATCATCAAGCCACTTGGAGGAGGAGGTTTTGGCAAAACATATCAGATAGACGATCAAGGCACAGGTAAAGTGCTAAAAGTGCTGCTGAAAAATCATCCTAAAGCTATATCTCTGTTTCAGCAGGAAGCACAGGTACTAATCAGTCTGCAACATCCAGGAATTCCTAAAATAGAAACTGACGGTTATTTTACATTTTTCCCCGCAGACAGCGAGGAGCCTTTACACTGCCTAGTTATGGAGTTAATTAATGGCTCAAACTTGCTGGATTGGATGAAAAGTCGTCGCCACAGACCAATCACCCAAACCCAAGCAGTAGACTGGCTGAAACAATTGTCAGAAATATTAGACAAAGTTCATCAACAGAATTATTTCCATCGAGATATTAAGCCCCACAATATCATGCGTAAACCTAATGGCCAATTGGTACTAATTGACTTTGGTACAGCCAGAGAGGTATCAGATACTTACTTGGTCAAAGTAGGTCAGGGACAAAACGTTACAGGGATTGTTTCACCAGGATATACAGCACCAGAACAAACTAATGGTAAAGCCGTACCTCAATCAGACTTTTTCTCTCTAGGACGAACTTTTGTTTATTTATTAACTGGTAAACCCCCCACAGCTTTTCCAGAAAATCCCCGTACAGGAAAATTACAATGGCATAAAAATGCGTCTCATATCTCAAAACAGTTGGCCGATGTTATAGATTATTTAATGGCACCTTTCCCAGGAAATAGACCTCAAAAGCCCACAATAATTTTGCAATGTCTAGCAGAAATTGACGGAGAAATTAACGGGGAAACGCAAGCTTCTCAAACTACTTCTATGCCTAGCCAAGGTCGGCGAGTAAATACTAGGCTACCAGAAGAAAAAACTCAAACAAAACATCAACGGAAAACAAAAACAAAAACTGGGATAAAAACTGGGATAAAAAATAAGAGAAATACAAAAATATCTCCTAGTCAGTCACTATCACTATATAAGTTAATAAATAAGTTAGTAGTAGGAAATACAATGTTGCTATTAATAATAGCAACTTCTCAGTTTTATGGCTTTTGGCGTTATGGAATTTTTCCTGCTAATCCAATATTATTATTGCGGGGAATAAGTAGTAGTCGATTTTTGGAGCAGACTTTAAACCGTTATCTAGGGGAGATAAATGCGATCGCTATAACTCCAGATGGTCAAACCCTTGCTAGTGGTAGCATCAGCGCAATTACAACTTGGAATCTCAAAACAGGGGAACTCGAAAATAACATTAAAGATGCACATGGAAACAAAGTAACATCTCTAGCTATTAGTCCTAATGGTGAGATATTGGTAAGTGGTAGCGCAGATAGAAGTATTAAAATATGGGATCTAAAAATAGGGAAGTTAATACGGAAAATTTCAGGTCACGAAGGTCAAATAAATGCTATTGCTATTAGTCCTGATGGGCAGATATTAGCTAGTGTCGGCAATGATTTATTAATGAAGTTATGGGACATAAAAACGGGAAGTAGGATGCTGACTCGTATAGAAGAAAATGGAATAAATACTTTAGCTTTTAGCAAAGATGGTCAAATTTTGATTAGTGGTAGTAATGATGGAGCGGTGAGACTTTGGAATATTAGCACAGGAACTCGTAGACAAACTCTAGAAGGTCATACCGGAGCAGTTAATACAGTTGCGATCAGTCCCAATAATCAAACTTTAGCTAGTGGGGGGGAAGATGGAACTATTAGACTATGGAATTTAGATACAGGGGAACAAGAAAGTGTTATCCAAACAAATTCTGGTAGTATTACATCTCTGGTTTTCACCCCAGATAATCAAGCTCTAGTCAGTGGTGGTAATAATATTATTGTTTGGAACCTAATAACTTTAGAAATCTCAGAAACATTTATTGGTCATGCTGAGGAGATAACTTCCCTTGCTATTACTCCAGATGGTAAAAGTTTAGTCAGTGCAAGTCTCGATCAAACTATTAAAGTTTGGCGAATACCATAACAATTTTCGGTGGTTGTGCATATTAATCCGGGGAAGTGTGGGAAGTGTGGGGGGCTTGGTGATTAGGTAATGCTCTTCAGTATTTATGAACTGTAAAACTATAGTTTTTTCATAGATATT
>JASJEE010000147.1 GCA_030064835.1 Microcoleaceae cyanobacterium MO_207.B10
CTCCTTGAAAAGAAGAGGATTGACGAACAGGAAAATTTTTATTTATTATCCCCTTAAAAGGGGAGGCTTTAAACCACAATATTTCGGTAAATATTTTTTGCTTATTTCCAGTCTCCCTTATTCCCTATTCCCTATTCCCTATTCCCTATTCCCTAATTTATACAATAGACTTTAGCTCTGTACTAACTTCATTAAGTTTTTGAATCCCTTGTTGAATTTGCCCTAAACCACCAGCTGTTTCTTGCGCCCCTGTATTCAATTCATTCATCGCATCTACCACTTGCCTAATAGCGATCGCTTGTTGTTTAATATTAAGAGAAATTTGTTGATTATTTAACACCACATTATTAATTGCATCTTTTACACCATTAAAAGTTTCGGCTGTTTGTTGAGCAATGTTTACTCCTAATTCTACATTTTTTGTACCTGCTTCTGTTGCCATAACTGTAGAATTAATTGATGTTTGAATATCAGAAACTAATGTATAAATTTTCTCTGCTGACTTTCTACTTTCATCTGCCAATTTACGAATTTCACTCGCAACAACACCAAAACCTTTTCCATGTTCTCCAGCACGAACAGCTTCTACTGCTGCATTTAAAGCTAACATATTAGTTTGATTAGCCAAGTCACCAACAAGCTGAGAAATATTACCAATTTGATTTGTTTGTTCACTTAAACGAGTAATTTGTTGAGCGATCGCCTCTACTTTTTTACTTAAAGAATCCATCCCTTCTAAACTTGTATCTACCGCCTCTGTTCCCTCTTCAGCTAAACTTAAAGCCTGTCTTGCTGCTGTTGCTGCTGATTCAGCTTGTTCTGCTGTTGCTTGAGAAGAAGCACTTAACTCATCCATAGTTGTAGTAGTTTCATTTACAGAACTAACTTGTTGAGATGCAGTACGTTCTTGCTGAGTTATTGTCGCAGAAATTTCTGTAGAAAAATCGACTATATTTTCGGTTACTTTATTAATTTGTTCAGTGATATTACTTGTAATTGTTAACCCTACAATTATCGAAATCAGAATCAAGAATATTTTACCTATAACTAGAATCCAGAGCAATATCATTAAATTATTTTTAGTTTCTTCTGTCTCTTTTTCAAGCAAAGCATTCTCTTCTCTGGCAAATTCTTCACTTACTTCTTCAAAACTATCTACAAGTTTTTTACCTTGCTCAGAGTTAAATAAGGTTGTAGCTTCGTTGATTTGATTTTGTTCTAGCAAATTTATTACCTGATTTGCAAAAGATTGAAAATCATTATTGATTTGATTCATTTTCTCTAAACGTGCTTTTTGTTCAGGAATAATGATTAATTCATCTACATACTTAATCTCTTCATCAAATGATTTTACTGCTTGATTATACTCTTCCAGAAATTCTTCATTTCTAACTGCTAGATAACCACGAAAACTGCGAACCATTTTTTCTTCTTCTATGACTACTTTATTGACACTTGTAATTACATTTTGGACTCTCCCAACTTCTTTTAAAGTATCAAATACTTGATTCGCAGTCCCATAAACTATTCCCGTTAATCCTATACATAATGCTATAGGTACTGTATATCCTAACAAAAAACGGTTTTTTAGGTTCATTTTTTCCCACATATTGTTTTCTAAACTCCTCTTAATTTTAAAATTTATAATATTCATCCATCTTTAGTCTTAATAAACAGCAGTTCTTAATAAATACAGGATTTGCGCAAAGAATCTATAAATAAATTGTGTTTTTCGTAGTGGAAAATTCTCCTACGGATAGCGTCTTTGTGTAAGTCGTGAAATATTCATTGCGAGCTTGATAATAATTAATAGTAATATAGAATCCGGTTCAATAATTGATAATTGATAATGGATAATTGATAATTACCTCTCCCCTAATACCATTTATCAAAAACTTTATCTATTTCAGAGTAGGGGAGTAGGGGACCCACCCCTAGCCCTCCCAGGAGGGGAGCCAGGAGGGGAAAATGGGAGTGGGGGAGAAGTAAAGATAAGAATAATTAACATTAACTTGCCTCAAATCAGCAAAAATGTGATTATACCAAGGTAATTACTTAATAACTGAAGTGTTAATCAAGTATAGCATTACTTTTGGGAATTGGTATAAAAGGAAGAGGATTGAACAAAAGGAAAATAAATTCATTGTTTCTCTTGAAATAGAAGGCTTTAAACCTTAATTATTCGGTAATTAGTTATCGTACCGTTGAGGAGCCAGGAGTCAGGAGAAAGAAAGTATTTAAATAGGGTGAATTTTTAAATTCGTATTCAATATAAAATCTGTTCAATGCTTTTAGATTTAATCAGCCAACCCTAATTCTTAATTCTTAATTCTTAATTACTGATTATCCATTAATTATAAACGTGCCCCTATTATTCTACCATTGAAGGTATGTCATTCTACTACTCGACTAACTAATTCCTAACTCCTCCCCTGACTAAAAGACTTCCATAAGCAAACCCTAATTAAACTATAGATTTTAACTCTATACTCACTTCATTAAGCTTTTGAATAGCTTCTTGAGTTGGTCCTAAACCATCAGCTATTTCTCTTGCTCCTCTATTCAGGTCATTCATTGCATCTCCTAATTGCTGAATGGCCAGGGACTGCTGTTGAGCATTCAAAGAAATTCGCTGATTATTTAACACTACATTATTAATTGACTCTTTAATACCATTAAAAGCTGCGGTTGTTTCTTCAGCACTTTTTACTCCTATTTCTACATTTTCTGTACCTGCTTCTGTTGCCATAACTGTAGAATTAATTGATGTTTGAATATCAGCAACTAATGTATATATTTTGTCCGCAGACTTTCTACTTTCATCTGCTAATTTACGAATTTCACTAGCAACAACACCAAAACCTTTTCCATGTTCTCCAGCTCGAACAGCTTCTACTGCTGCATTTAAAGCCAACATATTAGTTTGATTAGCCAAGTCACCAACAGCCTGAGAAATATTACCAATTTGATTTATTTGTTCATTTAAACGAGTAATTTGTTGAGCTATTACCTGTACTTTTTCACTCAAATAATTCATCCCTTCTAAACTTTTATCGACCGATTTTGTTCCCTCTTCAGATAAACTTAAAGCCTTTCTTGCTGCTACTGCTCCTGCTTCAGCTTGTTCTGCTGTTGCTTGAGAAGAAGTCCCTAATTGTTCCATAGTTGTAGTAGTTTCATTTACAGCACTAGCTTGTTGAGCTGTAGTACGTTCTTGTTGATTTATTGTAGCAGAAATTTCTGTAGAAACAGAAGCTATATTTCCAGTTATTACTTGCAGTTTTTTACTTGTATTGCCGATAATTGTTATTGTCGTAATTATCGAAATAACAATCAAGAATATTCCTTCTATACTGGCGCACCATCGCAAGAAAATTAGATGCTTTTTTGTTTCCTTTTTTTTCTCTTCAAGCAGTGTCTTATCTACTAGATAAAAATCTTGGTTTAGTCTTTCAATTTCATCTATAAATTCTTGATTTGCTTTCGTTTTAAATGAATCTATAGCTTCCATTTGCTTACCTTCTTTTAAAGCCAACTCAATAACTTTATTAGCGAAAGATTGAAAATTATTTTTCACCACCATTATTTTGTCTAAACGTTCTTTTTGTTCAGGAACAATAATCAATCTATCTAAAGACTTCAAATCTGCATCAAACAACTTTGAAGCTGCATTATACTGTTGGATAAATATTTCATTTGGAAAAGCTAGATAACCACTAAAACTTCTAACCATCTTTTCTCCATCTAAAGTTACCTTATTTACGTCTAGAATCACGGTTTGTACTCTATTAACTTCTTTTAAGGTATCAAATACTTGATTAGAAGTCCCATAAACTACTGCGGTTAGTATTAGGAATAAAACCACGGAAACTGCATATCCTAACCATAAACGGCTTCTCAATTTGAGATTTTCAAACATAAGTTTTTTTGGGTGACACAATCTAGGAATAATAGTATAGCGCTACGCGCTAGGGAATAGGGAATAGGGAATAGGTAATAAAAGGTTTTAGGATTTAGAAATGTCCTAAAACTGATAACTGATAACTGATAACTGATAACTGATAACTGATAACTGAAATGACTCAGCTAAACTTCCTGTTCCACAATTAAACCTTTATGTGTAATAATTTTCTGAAAATTTATAATACTCATCATCTTTTCTCGATAAATAGCAGTTCCTAATAAATATTCATTATGAGCTTGAGAATGATTAATTGAAGTAGGAATTGACTTAATATCTAAAGGATTAAGATACATAACATCAAATACTTCATCTACCCTAATCCCAGCTACTAAATCATCTACCTCAAATATTAGAGCTTTATTTTTCTTACTTTCTGTTGCCTGTGTCGGCATATTTAAAACATCTCTAATATCCAGCAAAGTGACAATTTCACCTCGTAAATTAATATTCCCAAAAATATGTTCAGGAGTACAAGGAATAGGAGTAACTTTGTGAATATCAGTAAACTCTCGTACTACTGCTAAATTTATGGCAAAATATTCTTCATTTAAACCAATCACCGCTAGTGGAATTAAGTTACTAACATCTTGACTTTGAGTTTCTAATCTCAAATTTTTGGCTCTGTCTTGGAAAATAGCTCTTTCTTGTGATGTAGCATTGGGGCAAAATATTAATTTTGAATATTCTTGATATTCAGCTTTTTCTAATGAATGTTCTTTAACTAAAGCACCTATATTTTCCCGCTCATTTATAGAAAAATCAGCTACTTCTTCCATATATCTAATAAGATTATTACTAGATAATAAAGTAATTAATTTTTCTTCCAACTTAGCCAAACCTGTAACTAAATGTAATTTATTATTTCTCTCATTTCCCCGCTCGGATAATTCTCCTTGAGAATATATTTCTGTTGTTATTTCTGTTGCTGGAATATCTTTAACTTCGTAAAGTTGATTGACAATAATACCAATAGTAGATTGCTGCGACTCTATCACAACCAGACTATCTGTCAAAAAATATTCTTGCTGCTGATACCCCAGACGAAGATTTAGATCCATTACAGGCAATACATTTCCCCTAAGATTAATCACACCAATAATAGGGTCTGGCATTTCCGCAATCACCGTTACTTCTGGCAGTAAAAATATTTCTTTAACTGACAGTGCTTCTACTCCATAAAAACTGTTATTATGCAATAATATCAGATATGATTTATTTTCCATATTTGTTTTTTATTAACTTTCTATACTAGACAGAAACCGGGTTGCTCGGAGAGAATTTAATAATCAAAATAATCATAGAAATAAACCTGATTTATTGTTTAGAGTCTTCCCCCATCAACCAAGTTTATCGGAGGAAATTTCATCATCATAATAATCATAATGATAGACCCAGTTTATTATTTAAGCCCGCATTGCATAATTGCGGGATGATTTTGTCATAGAGCATAAACCATAATCCCCGTGTCCGCGTGTCTCCGTGTCTCCGTGTCTCCGTGTCTCCGTGTCAGCCGAAATCATCCCAATATTCACCAAAACCTTTAAGAACCCCCTCCTAAATACTTGATCAATTGAGAAACTTTGATTCCTCCTTTATACTCTACAATATCATCAGCAGGTAACTTTTTCAGCATTTCTAAAGCTATATTTTTCATCTTTTTTGCCCGGATAATATTTTTTTCTACTGCATATAGTGAACCAAGTTCTATATAAGCAGGTATCTCTTGTGGGAAAAGATAAATTATTCGCTTTAAAAATATTTTTGCTCCTTCTATATCCCCTTGTTCTTCTGCTATATTAACCAACAAATAATAAGGCTCCACTGAAGAACCATTTATTTCTATTGCTTGATTACAATAAAAAGTAGCACGCTTATACTTCCCTAAATTTGCATACAATTCAGCCAGTAACTTATATCCCCTAAAATTTTTGGGATTCAGACTCAGAAAATATTCTGCTTTTTTAATAGCATCATTATAAGCCTTAGCAGCAAATAATTCTACTGCTTCCAACAACAAATTTTCTGAGTCAATAGGTTGCAGATTGCTATTTATTTGAGTAATTTTTCCAGCGATTTTATCTTTTTTATTTTGATTAATTTTTTTATTTAAATTCAATAATATTTGTTTTTTAGCATCATCACCAATACCAGATTGAGTAAATTTTTTGCTAGATATTGAATTAGTCAATGAAGATGGCAAACTTTTATTTATAGGTATCGTCTTTTCTGCAAGTATCGGCAAACTATCAGCTAAGTAATTTTTATCTTGCTTATCTTTATCACGTTGATAAACCAAAGATTCTGGGAAAACTTTAACCTTAAATTTACCAAGTGTTTGACCATATAACTCCGCATGAGCAGTTATCAAATACCCTTCCTTTAGGAGAGAGTTATAAAATTTTTTAATCACTAATGAAATATGGTTTTCTTCAAAGTAGACCAAAACATTCCGACATAAAATTAAATCATTCTTACTGGGAAAATCATCTATAATTAAGTTTATATTGCTAAAATCGACCATATTTTTAACTTCTTCGTCGAGATGCCATTCCTGCTTAAATTCAGAAAAATACTTGTTTTTTATTCCCTCATCCAGTAAACGAAACGACCAATGATTATAAATACCTTGTCTGGCTTTCGTCAGTGCTACTTCATTAATATCCGTTCCTAAAATTAAAATCTCCCATTCTTGCCAGTCAGGAATTAATTCTTTAACCAGAATTGCCAAAGAGTAAGGTTCTTCTCCCGTAGAACAACCCGCACTCCACATCTTTATTTTTTTTTCTTTAGATGCTATTTTAGACTTAATAATTTCTGGCAAAATCACATTTTTGAGTAATGCCAACTGTCCCTGGTCTCGAAAGAAATAAGTTTCAGTTACAGTTAACAATATTATCAGCTTTTCCCATTCATTTTTGCTAGCTTGATTTTGACTTTCTAAAAGTTGATAATATTGTTCTGGAGAAGCATATTTTAGTAATTTGATGCGCACAAATATTTTATTACAGAAACTGTCATAATCTTGCTCTCGAATATGCAGACCTGTATAATCAGCAATTAATTTAATAAAGTTTTGTAATAGAATAGGATTCATTTTGTATAGGAAATAGGGATTTTTTAGGAGTCAGGAGTCAGGAGTCAGAATTAATAATAGTATAGCCCAGTAGGGATAGAATTAACCCACTCCAAAATCTAACAAAATGACACATCTAAAAATGGTACGTTATGTCATTGGGGGCGAGTCGATATAACTTTAGGTGAAAGCTCGTTAATTTAATGGTAAAACCCGCCCCTACTAGATTCCCTACTCAACCCTACTACCCTCTCCTTTCATCCAACCGAACGTAATATTAATATCTAATCTCAAACCATTTTTGAGCATTAATAAAACGACTCAAATGTTTAACATTTGTAGTGCATTAGCTGTAGGTTGGGTTGAGAGAGCGAAACCCAACAACAATCTCTCTCCCCTACTCCCCCACTCCCCTACTCCCCCACACTCTCTAACTACGCTGGATAAATGCGCAAACGTCGATTCGGCTCATCCCCAAAACTAGCAGACTTCAAGCGATAATGCTCAACCAATTCATGCTGCATCTTACGCACCTTTGGAGAACGCGGCAAAAGTTCAACTGGTTGCCCTTTCGGAATCACTATTTGCTCAACTGCTAACCGCGCTTCTTCCAAAGCCTCCATCTCATCTTCTGAAGCTGAAGCAGCAAACAAATTCAAGTCAGCAAATTCAGGAGTGCTTGGGTCTTCCATATCCAACAACCGTCGCAGAGCCTTAGCAATTTGAGGCAAACTGCTATTTTTAATCACATGAATAGGAACATGGCGAGTTTTAGCCATGTGCCTTAACTTCGACTGCTTCCGCGTGTGCGATCGCAAAGCCAGAACCACATCCGCACTATCAATATCCTTAGTCAACGCCACAGGCAAACCCAAAGTAGTAATCACCTGTTCCATCTGATGACGTGGAATAGCATAAGGATAAATATGCAAAGGCAAATCCTCACCATTCGGCCCAGTCGCTCTACTCTCCCAACCTCCTGCTTGCCCATAGACCCCAGTTCCCGACAAAGACTCATCCAACAACTCTTCAAAAGACTTAGCCTCAGAAAACTCCACAGGTTGATTAACTTGACCAGCATTCGGCAACGGCATCATATAGCCAGAATCCCGAAAACCACCTGTTGTCAAAATTTCCCCCGAAGGTCGCAGTGAAGTTGCCCCATTACGATTAACACCCAAACCCAATCCAGGAGTACCATTAAACTCTCGTGTAATCTTCACCTCACCAGTATTACCCACAGTCCTCACCTGGGGATTAGGTTTTTGCCCCCGCAGCAAAGCATCAACAGTATCAGCAACCTGTTCATGCACCACCCAACGATGCCGTTCCAGCATTTCCACAGCAATTTCAAAAGTAGGAGGTGCCTTCCTTTCCAAAACAGTCTTTTGAGAACGCCGTCGTCGGGCTTCATCATCACCCAAAGTTACAGCTTGAATACCCCCGATCAAATCAGATAAAGTCGGATTTTTCACCAAATTTTCAATCTGATTACCATGAGCCGTACCCACCAACTGTACACCACGTTCAGCAATCGTTCTCGCTGCCAAAGCCTCCAATTCCGTACCAATTTCATCAATCACAATCACCTCTGGCATATGATTCTCCACAGCCTCAATCATTACTTGATGCTGTTGTTCCGGGCTAGCAACTTGCATCCGACGAGCGCGACCAATAGCAGGATGAGGAACATCTCCATCTCCAGCAATTTCATTAGAAGTATCGATAATTACGACTCGTTTTTCTAGTTCATCAGCTAACACCCTTGCAATCTCTCGCAGTGCCGTTGTCTTTCCCACACCAGGGCGACCGAGCATCAAAATTGACCTTCCGGTTTCCACCAGATCGCGAATCATCCCAATCGTACCAAATACTGCCCGCCCCACCCTGCAAGTCAAACCAATAACCTCTCCCGTGCGATTGCGGATAGCACTAATTCGGTGTAGCGTTTGTTCAATACCTGCTCTGTTATCACTGCTAAAATCACCAATTCTTTCTATGCAGTAACTAATATCTTTTCTGGAAATAGGAATTTCGCTCAGGTATTCTGCATGGGATGGAAAACGAGCTTCTGGGAAACGACCCAGATCCATCACAATTTCAATCAGATGATTTCGCTCTTGATGTTGCTGTAGGGGCCGTCTAATTTGCTCCGGCACAATTTCTAGTAATCTATAAAGGTCGTCTGTAATCTGCATGCTTTGTTGAAAGTGACTTTATCTACTGGGTAAGAAATGAGATGAATCAGAAGCAAAAACCGAAACCTTGGTTTATGAGAATTCACTATTAGTTGAGACTCTCGTTTATCTCTAATCTTTTAACTTGGGAAACTAGAGAGTTAGCTAAACTGACAGCTTCCCAAAGAATTTCTGGTACAGTTTCTAACTTAGTTAGCTGAGAATTTTTGCTCTCGGGTTGATTAATATCTTCTGCATTAACGCCATTTGTGGCGTATGCAGATTGAATTGCTTGTAGCTTTAATTTGTGCATATTTTCTAATTTTTCCAAAATTGGTGACAACAAGACACGAGCATAGCTACCAAAAGCTACACCAGCAACAAATCTATTTCGGGAAATGGGAGTTTTTAAATTATTAGTAGGGTATTGGTGCTTTTCTTGACTCTTCCTGACTAACAAACCAGCAGCTTCAAGTTTAGCCATAGTAGAATTGTTCGTGCCTCCTGCCAGTTGTACATACCCTGGTAATTCTGCATCTAACACTTTTTGACTCAATTTGATCGCAGCTCTGGTTGTACCTGCTCCAATATCTCCACTCATTGGCTTACCATCAGTTTGCCAAATTAAAGCACAGTCAAGAGGAGAAATAATTTCATAAAGCCGATACAAATATTCTACTAGCCCTTCTCCATCAGGGCAGCTAATTGCTATGAGTTTTAATTGATTTACCCACGGTTTAATATTGTTCCAAAGTCGCTGAAAATCAGCTTCTCTTCCTACCTGGGTGTGAATTTCGAGCGCATCTACACCACTCTGTAGTATTAATGATGCAATAGATGTAGGAGTAGATACATAAGAGCGAGCCTGTATCAGCTGTTGAGGACAAACTGGCAAACACCGCCCACAACCATAACAGCGCTCATCTAAAACTCCTGAATAGAGACGATCTCCTAGACCGTCTCTAGTTTCAGAAAAAACTATAGCATCCGCAGGACATACTTTCTCACAAGGTCGCCAGCAGTCTGTAGGGCAAATCGCAGGGTCAAATTCAGCTTTGCGAAAATGAGGATCTTCTCCATCATTAATACTTACCATGATTAATGGCAGAGCTTGGTATCCAAACCCATGAGATTTTGCCCAAAGCTTTAGGCCACTTGCCACCTCTAGAGCTTCTTGGGCGGCAGCGATCGCTGCCGGATCTGCAGCTACATCAATACAATCAGCACCAGCTAAAGTATAGGCCAATGTTAGATTTCTCACTGCAGGCAGATGTTGAAAACTTGCCCCACAGATCAACTTAAACCAGTGGCCCTCTTTCAGGGAATTTAAAGGATAGTAGCGTTCTCTCACGCTTATATACTAACGTTTAGCTCAAAAAATTTCGAGGTACAAAGTTAAAAACTTCAACAATCTGCAAAAGCTTTAGCCTAGAAAACTCTTACCCAGGTACTAAAGCATCTTGGAGTGGTGTCCACCGAAAGTAGCGATCGCCACCCATTTCCACTATGACCTTTACTCGTGGTTCTGATTTAGGTAGAACAGTTAAATATTCAATCTCTTGACTGGATAGAATTTGACCTTCTATAATCCACAGAACCAAACCTTTAGATTTTGGTGGTAAATGCTCCAAGCGATAGTTCACAATCGGTGGTACATAGTAGACATAGCCAACTGCTGCTCCACTACCCATACTTTTCTTACCTAAGTGAGGAGGTCTGACCCCATGTACCCCTGTCAGATACATGGCCAAATCTCCCAGTCCTCTAGCAGTAATATTATGGGTCGTATAACCAGCAGCCCTCAGCCGACGTTGATAGCGACCTTCAAATCCTCCTTCCAAAGGAACGTAAACGGCCAAAGACCCAGACTTCTCTAAATCCCGAATCATTCCTCGACCAGTTGTAATCAGTGCCATGCTT
>JASJEE010000274.1 GCA_030064835.1 Microcoleaceae cyanobacterium MO_207.B10
TTTGAGATTGCTTTCCTTACGGACTGCTCCGCAAACGCTGCCGCTCACTTTGAGATTGCTTTCCTTACGGACTGCTCCGCAAACGCTGCCGCTCGCAATGACATAAAAGGGTTCTTTTGCGTGAGTTCTATAGAATTATGAAATCCCTAACCGACAGCTAACCCACTAAACTGTCGCCTATAGACAGATTGAAAACCCAAAACTATATCTGTCTTGGGCACCCCTGCTGCTAACAACTCGTCGGCAACGCCGATATCGGTACAATCTTGCTGTATCCAGATTTTCCCATCCTTAATATCTACATGAACTGTGGTACCATATACCCGTTTGTGGTCGTCCCAACCTAGATTAACTACTAAGTAGCGATCGCGTACCGTATCGAAAACGGCTTCTACTTCCGTATCTGGAGAGATATCTTCTCCTAAGAAACTTTCGGTCAAAATTTTTTGCACCAGTTCGGGGTAATTTAGTTTTTCCATGTGACAATTTCCTCCTTGTTAGGGTCAAAAATTAGTAATTTTAACTGATGTTCGGCGATGACATCTCGAACAAATTCGCGACCAAAAAAGCCATTGTAAACCTCAAAGGTAATTGCCAGATATAAGATTCGATTTGGATGTGCTTTTCTTAACGCAGAGCGGTAGTTAAGCATTTGACCGAGGGCTAAATGAAATTCTTTAACCTCGGATGTTCCTACAAAAGATTTAACTTCTACCGCTATTTGTCGATCGCCTTTTTTGGCAGCAATGATTTTTTCTGCACCTAAGTCTATTTGGAAACTAACGTCGCCGACTCTCATGAATAGAGGGTCGTGAGTTATAGTCCATCCATCCTTTTCGAGGGCGGAGCGTACTGCATCGTGAAAGATGTCTTTTGCTGGCATAATAGGGTTTTTTTTCTATAATTTCGGTCGAGTTGCCGGGGTTATTATTGACATTATAGCATTTCTGGCCTGTTGCTTGTTACTGATGGAGAAAAAAGAGGCGATCGCTTAATAAACCACATTAAAAAAATGATAACCCTGTAGTAATTGTAGGTTGGGTTGAGGAACGAAACCCAACATAATATATTGTTTTTAAGTCTCACTTGATCATACTTAACCTACCTGATTATCCTGGTTGATGTTGGGTTAAGCGACAGCACAACCCAACCTACTGACTTTGATATTTCCTGTGTAGTCTATTAAACCCGCCGTACTTGGGTTTCCAAATGATAATCTCGTAGGGATGTTGCATACAACGTCCCTACTTTATAAAAGCGATCGCCTTTTTTAAAAAAACTATCCTCGTCTAACTGTTTCTACACCATCCTCAGACTTACTGTCACTATAACCATTTTTCCCGTTACCGTTACCGTTACCATTACCATTACCATTACCATTAACATTAATATAACCATTCCCTTCAAAAGCTGCATCTATTTCATAACCCTCTGCCAAATCTTCAGCAGACTTACGAAATAAACTAGACTGCAAACCCTTTGCCATTACATAAAACACTGGCACTACATACAAACTCAAAATCGTAGACACCAACATTCCACCCATAACCGACATCCCAATAGAAACCCGACTAGCAGCACCCGCACCAGAAGCAAAAGCTAATGGCATCACTCCGAAAATTGTCGAAAACGCCGTCATCAAAATCGGACGAAACCGCAACCGCGATGCTTCAACCGCTGCTTTAGTAATAGACATTCCCTCTGCTAACAACTGGTTAGCAAATTCTACAATCAAAATTGAATTCTTAGTTGCCAAACCAATTAACATAATCAACCCAATCCGACTATAAACATTAATCTCCAACTGCGCTAACCACAACGCTCCAAACGCACCCAAAAACGATAACGGCACCGCCAACAAAATCACCACCGGGTCAACATAACTTTCAAACTGAGCTGCTAAAGTCAAGAAAATAAAAATCAACGACAAGCCAAAAATAAACACCGTCGCCTGACCTGCATCTCGAAACTGGGACGACTCACCCTTTAAATCTGTCCGCATATCAGCAGGCAAAATTCTGTCTGCTAAATCATCTAACGCTTGCAACGCCTCGCCTAAACTCACATCTGGAGCCGGACTTCCTTCAATTGTTGCGGAACGAAAGCGGTTAAAATGGTTAATTTCTGGGGGAGTTGTACTCGTTTTCACAGTTACTACATTACTCAAGGGTATCATCGCTCCTTGGTCAGTCCGCACATACATATCATCAATATCTTGCAGACTTTCACGAAACTGTTCCTCAGCTCGGACAATGACATCATAACGTTGATTTCCATCGGTAAAGTTAGTAATGTCTTCCCCACCCATCATAATTTGCAACGTCCGCGCAATATCCTGTACCGACACCCCTAAATTGGCTGCTTGGGCGCGGTCAATTTCTACTGTCACCTCTGGTTTATTAATTTTCAAATCTGTGTCAATATTCTGCAACTGGGGTAACTGTTGCGCCTCATTAGCAAATTCTTCCGATACTCGCGCCAACTCCTGTAAATCTGTTCCTTGCAACACAAATTGCACGGGTTGACTACGACCTCCACCAGGTAATGAACCAGGATTTATGGGAAATACTCGCGCATCTGTTATCGGCGCAAATGCTCCAAATAAGCGTTTCACAATTTCTTGCTGTGCTTGTTCCGGTTTCGTGCGTTCAGACCAGGGTAGGAGGTTGGTAAAAGCAAAACCTCGGTTAGCTTGAGATGAACGACCAAATCCGGTGATGGTGAAATAACTCCTCATTTCAGGTACTTTAGACAGTTTGTCTTCGACCTCACCCATTACTTTGTCAGTGTATTCTACGCTTACACCTTCTGGCGCTGACACCGAGACAAATACACGCCCCCTGTCTTCTGTAGGTAAAAATCCTTGGGGTAACTGTTGAAATAACCAAACTATTACCCAAAAAGATAGGATAAATCCTAAAATGACTAATGGTTTCATTGCCATCAACAGGCGCAATGACCAATCGTACATTGCTGAGATGCGACTGAGTGCATAATCAAATAAATCTAGGGGAATGGAAAGTACGCGGGAAACAGTATTTTTTTGTGATCCAGGTTTGTGTCTTTTTAAGATTAAACCTGACAATGGTGGAGCTAAAGTTAAAGCAACAAAAGTTGAGAATACGACTGAGACGGCAATAGTGAGAGCAAATTCATTAAATATTTGTCCTGTGGTGCCACCAGAAAATCCTACGGGTAAGAATACTGCAATCAACACAACGGTGGTGGCGATGACTGCAAATACCACTTCTCCCACCCCTAACATTGCTGCTTGCATGGGGGTTTTGCCTTCTTCTTGAATATATCGGACTATATTTTCTAGCACCACAATGGTGTCGTCTACAACTAAACCTGTGGAGAGAGTGAGTGCAAATAGAGTCAGGGTATTAATAGAAAATCCCATGAAAAACATTACTCCAAAAGCACCAATGAGGGAAACAGGAATGGTGACGGTGGGAATAATTGTTGCTCTCCAGTCTCGCAAAAATGCGTATATTACTAAGACAACTAGCACTATTGCCAGTAGTAGACTTTTCCAAACTTCTTTGATAGCAACTTCCACAAATGTTGAGTAGTCAACGGCGATATGATATTCCATACCCTCTGGAAAGTCTTTGGATAATTCTTTCATCCTATCTTTAGCACCTTGAGCTACTTCTAAGATATTTGCTCCAGAAAGCTTGGTGAGACCGAGAGAAACTGCCGTTTCACCATTATAGCGGGCACTGGTGCGATCGCTTTCGGCTCCAATTTCAGCCCTCCCAATATCTCTAAGTCTGGTTTGGGAACCGTCATTATTTTTTCTGATAATTAGGTCTTGGTATTCTTCTGGCGTTTGCAGACGACCAAAGGTACGGATAGGAAATTCTGTAGACTTTCCTTCTATTCTCCCACTAGGAATTTCTACGTTTTGTTGTCTCAGAGCTTGCTCTACGTCTAGGGCGGTAGTATTTCGAGCAGCCATTTTTTTCGGGTCTAACCACAGTCGCATCGCATAGCGACGTTCGCCTCCGATGAAAATACTACCGACTCCATTGACGGTTTCTAAAGCATTTTTGATGAATTTATCGGCGTAGTTGCTTAACTCTAATGAAGAATATTTTTCCCCAGTTAGAGCTATCCACATAATACGTTCGTTGTCACTACTTTCTTTAGAAACTACTGGTGCATCAACTTCATTGGGAAGTCTTCTCATTGCACGGGAGACACGACTACGAACATCTTGAGCTGCTGCTTCTCTATCGCGACTGAGTTCAAATTCAACATTTATGGAACTTGAACCTTCTCTGGTACTAGAAGTCAGAGTTTTTACACCTTCAACACCATTAATTTCGGCTTCGATAATTTCTGTAACTTCTGTCTCTACTACTTCTGGGTTAGCTCCTGGGTAGCTAGTTCGCACACTGACTACGGGCGGTTCGATAGTAGGAAATTCTTGTACTGGGAGGCGGGTATAACCTACTAACCCTACTAGGATAATTAGCAGGGAACACACTGATGCAAATACTGGTTTTCTGATGAAAAAGTTGGTAAACATTAGAGTAGTAACTAGAAGATATTTTTTCTGTATTCTCTGCAATTAGACAGTTGATAATATTAACTACTTTGCAGAAGTCAACCGTCAAAAGGTAGAGATATCAGATTTCAATCTAGGGGTTTGTGTCCAATATATACAATATATATTTTTGGTCATTAGTCTTCTATAATAACAAGTATTTAGGGATTTATTTGGCGGTTAAAAAGTAGTCTGATTCAAATTTTATCAATGTTTGTTACAAATAAATTTCTAGGTTGCAGGTAGGGAATAAATCTTACAGCGGTTTTCATGTCAATAAACCACCGTAAGGACGTTGCATGCAACGTCCTTACAGAGTTTTGTTTATGGTTATGTGGTTCATCAAGAGCGAAAAGCGCTGTAATCAGATATTTATAGCTGAATTCTGTTTTTCAATTATCTAATTTATTTGTCATACCAATTAAAAAAAATCTGGCCCTCGCGAAGGGGGGGCAATGTTATGTTTGAGAAAACTTCAACTATTAACTAATTAATCAAGTTTTTCGAGTTTATCCCTTTTATAACCCGCCTTTTTCTTTTTTTTTCCTCTGATTTCACAACACCCAAAACCCCACACCCTACACCCAAGATTGATAATATTTGTTGTGGGGGCATTTTGCCCGCCACAGTTTTGCTTCACTGAGATGAAATTTCAATCATATTTAGTTTGTCAAACTAAGTTTTGATTGATAATCTTTCACAGATAAAACTTGCCAATTACCATTACCTCTTAAATCCAATACTTGTTGGTGATATTTCAATAAACTTAAACGATGTCCTACACTAACAAAAGTTGTTTTAGTTGCCTGAAGTTGTTTGTAAAGTTCCGCCTCATTTTGTAAATCTAAAGCACTAGTAGCTTCGTCCAAAATAGCATAAGGCGGTTGAGTTAATAGCAGTCTGGCAAAGGCTAAACGTTGTTGTTCGCCTAAAGATAAGACATTTTCCCACTGCAACTCTACATCAAAACCACCTAATCTATCTGGTAAATCTTCTAAATTAACTAACTTCAAAACTTTTCGTAATTCACACTCATCTACATTCAGGTAAATATTAGGGTATAATAACTGTTCTCGCAAATTTCCTAAAATCATATAAGGACGTTGAGGTAAAAATAACATTTCTTCCAATTTAGGGCACTCCAAACAACCACTACCTGATTTCCATAAACCAGCGATCGCTCTTAATAAAGAACTTTTACCAGTTCCACTTTTACCTACTATTAATAATCCTTCTCCTGTGTTAACTTCTACAGACAAATCTCTAACTAGAGTCTTTTGTTTTTGATTAATTTCTTCGTGGTAGTCGGGGGTATTAAGAGTAATATTTCTGAGTGTGATTCTAGAAGTTCCTTCTACCATTTCTATTTGTTTATTTTCTGTTTCTGGTAATTTTTGAGTATCTTCTAGAATTTCCCTAAAACTAGCTAAACGATTAATCCCTGCAGCAAAAGCAGCCAAAGAATCAATTCGATTAACTACTAAAGAAAAAGCTCCTAAAACCTGACCAAATGCAAAGCCAGCTTGAGTCATATCTCCAAATCTAATTTGTTCATTAAAGTAAATTGGAGCTAGAATCAAATAAGGTAAAATAATTGGTATATATCTATAAGCTGTCGTAAAGTAATCTATATTTCTTTGCCAACCAATAAGCAAATTAAAGTTATTAAAAACTTGAGCAAATCTTTGTCTAATTTGAGATACTTCTTTTTCTTCTCCACGGTAAAAAGCAATTGATTCAGCATGATCACGGACGTGAACTAATCCATAACGAAAATCAGCTTCTCTTCTCAGTTGATTAAAGTTTAAAGGAATTAATTTTCTACCAAAAATGACTACTATTGAGTTTCCTAATGCAGCATATAATATGAGAAATATTGAGAGTTTGACTGATATTGACCACAAAATACCTGTAAAGGATATTACATCAATTATTGAACCAAGAATTTCCATGAGAATAGATAAACTTTCATTCGTAAAAGATTTAATATCTTCTGAAATTCTTTGGTCTGGATTGTCAATTTTCCCCTCAGAATTTATTTGATAATATGCTCTATTATTTAAGTAGTTATCTAAAAATCTATTAGTCATCCACTCCCGCCAATACAACCCTAATTTTTTGCGGGTATATATATAAAATGCTACAATGGGAATCCCTACAACAAATACTCCGGCATAAACATATAAAAACTTCCAAAATGTTGGTTGACTTTTTTCTGCTAGAGCTGTCGTAAAAAAGTTACTAACATAGCTAATAATTACATTTAAACCACTAACTGATAAGGATAATAATAGCAGCAAACTTAATAGTGCCCATGGTTTCCAACGAGGTATTAATTGTCTTCTATAGTACCAAAATCCTATAGAAGGCACAATTATCATTAAAGCAATCAGAAATATCCAATGGGAGTCAATAATATTTTTAATTGTATTGGCTAAACCAGGAGCAATGCTGTTAAAAGCTTCGCCAAATATAGCTTCACTGCCTAAGCTAACAATACTAACAAATACAAATACTGCTGCAAACAAGAACACTAATAGCAATAGCAATAATCCTAAAAATACTTTACTCCCTCCTGATTTTAATGGATAAAAATATGGTTGAGCAATTTGTAAAAAGCGATGCCAAAGTTTTCCGTCAAGTTGATTCATTCCTTATTTCCTGTGATTTTTTAGTGATTATCAACAGATTATAGTTTATGCTTTTAAATCTGTAAATATATAGTAACTAGGTGTGATAAAAAACAGGGTTTCACAAAAATCAACCCTGTCTCTGTCTCAATATTGTAAATTTGATTTCAAAATATAATGACTCAAGATAATATTCAATGGGTTTGTGACAAAATCTGGCTAAAAAGTAAATAAAGAACCTAAATTTTGTTTTCCTTGATTTTGGTTGATTTGGTATTGTTGAACTAGGGCAAAGGTGACTAATTTCATCAGCCAATACAACAGAGAAATAATTATAAATGTGACAAAAATTACCAACATTGGGCGTTGATTGTTCAAATCATTAAAAACACTGTTTACCAAAGCATTAGGATTAGTAATCAAATCCCAACTATTAAAACGTTGAAATCTTCCCAAATGAATACCTATAGCAGAAAGACAATGAATCACAAGCTCACAACCGAAAATATACTTACCCCAATGATGTTGCTGCAAATAGTGGCCAAAATTCATTAAAGAAAGAACATAAGCTTCAAACCCAATCAACATAAATAGTAAATACTGGGGAACTACTGCTAAGGTTAAAACCCACACCGAGTTACTTTGACGAACATCCTGATAAAGATGAATAATATCAGTCAAAACATAAGGTGCATTGGGCAAAAAAACGATAAATATTAAAAAACCAAGCCACCACAGGAGAGAGGGAGACTGACGACGACGCAGCAACCATATATCCAAAACCATAAGTATCAAGGTAATGGCGATCGCTCCCAAAATATATGTCATAGCTTCTCCTCTGAGCAACCTAATTCCTTGGGCCACAACAATTTTAGTATTCGGTAAAAAAGTAGCACCAACTAGCACTAATATTCCCCATCGGATCAAAAGGGAACGAGGTTTGTAAAACAACCAAAAACTCATGGCCAAAGGTACTAAAGCTAAAAACAGATTCCATGACATAAATCTGCTATTACCCTGCAAAACTTCCCTGGCGGTAATTACTGTATTGAATATTTCGGCTTTCATCGTGTGTTTTCTTGGATTATAACTACAAATATGACAAAATTTCACTAATAATCTAGTTATAAATTCTGCCATTTAATCAAAACTTCAATACCGTCTAGTCAGGTTTCGGGAGCATCGACAATTGCACAGAACAAATTTTTTATGAAATTAGAACATTTATCTAAGCATGAAAATACATTATGTCTACATATTTCACCTATAATCATTTAACTTAAGAAAAGTTCAACTAACATTTTTAAGTAGGAAAATAGAGCGTGGCTACAAATTTTACTGAAAATAAATTCATTTTGGAGAAACTACAAAAAACAATTTCGGACTACCGCAACCGCGCAGACTATCTAGAAATTCGCCTACAGCAAAGTGAATCAACTGCTATTTCATTTTGTGGTCCTAAACTAGATGGAGTTAATCGCCATTTTTCCCTTGCTGGTGGGATTCGTGCTTGTCACAAGGGAGGTTGGAGTTTTGTCACTTTTAACAGTATTTCTGAGCTTCAAGAGCGCATCGAAGAAGCAATTTCCCAAGCTCATCTTGTGGGAGGAGAAACTACTCAACTAGCACCTGTTGAACCCATCCAAGATTATGTAGCAGTAGAATTTGGTCGCGATCCCCGTGGTATATCCCTAGAAGAAAAGCGACAGTTACTCCAATATTACAATCAGTTATTGCTAGATTTTGAACCTAGAATTCAGACCACAAAAGTTAGTTATCGCGATCGCTTTGCTATTACTTATTTTGTTAATTCCATCGGCAGTTGCATAGCACAGGAACGCCTAGATGTCAACGGCAGGTTTGGAGCCATTGCTCGTGGAGAAGGCGGTTTAGTCCGGCAAGGATTTGAGTCTGTAAACTCTCGCTGTGATTATAACACTCTTTGTCATATTGACAACCAGGTGAGAGGAGCCGGAGAAAGGGCCATCCGTCAACTAGAGGCAAAACCCGTTAAAGGTGGACAATATACCGTAGTATTAGACCCGTATTTGGCGGGTGTATTTATTCACGAAGCTTTTGGTCATCTTTCGGAAGCCGATTTTGTTTATGAAAATCCCCGGATGCAAGAGTTACTTAGGTTGGATAAACCGATGGGTATTGAACAGTTGAATGTGGTTGATGATGCTACTATTCCTGGTTTACCCGGTTCGATTAAATATGATGATGAAGGTGTTCGGGGACAACGTAAATATCTGATTCAAAATGGAGTATTAACAAGTCGGTTACATAATTTAGAAACTTCTGGAAAGATGGGAGAAGCACCCACTGGAAATGCGAGGGCGTTAAATGCAACTTATCCCCCCATTGTGCGAATGACTAATACTGCTATTGAGTCTGGCGATCGCTCTTTTGAGGAAATGATTGGGGATATAGATGAGGGTGTTTATGCAGTGAGAATGTTAGGCGGTCAAACTAATGGGGAGATGTTTACTTTTGCCGCTGCTGAAGGTTATATGATTCGTAATGGTAAGATTGCCGAGCCCGTTAGTGATGTGACTTTGACGGGAAATGTGTTTCAAACTCTTAAGGATATTGAGGCGATCGGCAATGATTGTACTTACACTAACGGTGGTTGTGGTAAAGCTGGTCAGATGCCTTTGCCTGTTAGCGTTGGTGGCCCCCACTTAAGAATTAAGAATGTAGTAATTGGGGGACGTTGAAATAGCCGTTAGGGGTCAGCGGTCAGTTCTCAAGGCGTATGATGGGCCATACCGTTTCACGGAAGTCAGAAGTCATAAGTTTGATAGGGGAGCCGTTGGATTGGCGACGTACAGAAGTTAGATTTGATAGAACTCCGTTCCGCTTGGCGATCGGCTAAAATTTTTGACAATACAACAGTTTCAGGCAATTATTTGACATTTAAAGTGAAACGGTATCAAGAGAAGTCGCTCCGCGCTACCACCTAAAGCCTACAAACTACAACTAAGAATTGAATAAACCCGGTTTCCATAAGAAATCGGGTTTTAAAGTTACTAATCAACATCAGAAGCAACTAGTTTAACTAGGGCTGGCTGAATAAAGCTAAAAGTTATTATAGCTTAGGCTTTTAGAGCTTTTTATCTTCAATTTATCTCCTAGTTATTGGCTCTTATTCGCCTCAAAATACGAAAATTTGCTGCTGAAATTCCAGAAAATTTATTCACATAAAATGGCCGAAACCGTAGCCTGTTCACCCCATCTCCGCGTTTGGTGCGTCTGGTGCGTCTGGTGCGTCTGGTGCGTCCCCGTGTCCTAACCCTACCAACCAATTTTTTCAGCAGACCCTAACTATATTAAGTTGGCAAGGGCCGTTCACAAGGATTTTTATTCATATAATTCTTGTCTTTCAGCTTCTAGGGATTTAATCAAGTCTTGGTCTCCCTTGGATCTGGCTGCTTCCAGACGATGGGCTAATCTTTTCTCTATATTGGCCTTATGAACTTGATTTAACTTGACTAAGCTTTTTGGTGAATTTCTGTTCATTATAGACATTTTTTTTTCAACTTTTGTTATATAAGTTACATTTTTAATATAGCTTTTTGATTTGAAAACTGTATAGGGATATTACGAAAAGTTTATATGATGATTTTTTAATGTTTTTTTAATTTTAAATATAGGATAATGATGCAGTTTTTACATCATTAAATTGCCAAAAAATCATAAGATTTAGATTTTAGATATTGGATTAAATAAATATCTAAAATCTAAATATGCTCGTTGTTTTTTGATTCGTCTGAAACAATTCTTTTTGATCAAAGATATACCTGAAGTGGTATTGGCAAAGACCTGGAGTAGCTATATACAGGATATTTTGGGCTTATGATGTATAAGGCGTGCATTGAATGTCTTACAGTGCGGGCATCTTGCCCGTAATCAGAGGCATCTTGCCCGCTAGGT
>JASJEE010000018.1 GCA_030064835.1 Microcoleaceae cyanobacterium MO_207.B10
TTAATCAGATATTTATAGGTGAATTATGTGTTTCAATTATCCAATTGATTTGTAACATTTCCTCGCGAGAGTCTACCCTCGCTTAGGCGGGGGTTAGGGCAAGCTTTTTTTTTTTTAAATGGTATTAAATAATAACTGATAACTGAAATTACCAATCTTCTTTGTTTGCTCGACTTTCTGTTTCCCAATCATTAAAATTGTATAATTTTCTACTAGGTTGAGGTCGATAATTTATTTCTTCTTCTCGTTCATAATATTCTGCTTCCCCATAATATTCTGACTCATCTTCCAGTTCTTCATCAGGAGGATAAATGTGAGTCAAAGGTTCTACAACTTTAGCGATCGCATCTTTAATAAAATACTTGACAAATTCATCTTTTTTTGTTAGCTGAAACTGTCTTTGTACAACTTCTGTCATCCCTCCATCACCCCAATCTTGATTATGACGAAAATACTCAATAAAACTCTTACCAGCAATTCTCGTTAAATAAGCAGCACTTACTCCTTGAATAGCTTTCCCAATTACAAAAGTTGCTATAGTTAATTGTAGAGCTGCTGAAACTAACTTGATCGCCCCTTCCACAATACCCAAACTAGCAAGAGTTTTTGCCAAAGACATTGCTAATTCTTGCCCTCTTTCAAAATTTATTTCACATCCATAAACCTTACCTATTTCTACTACCATTTGAGCATTAACTGCAGCCGTTGCCAACACATCCACCACAGGTAAAGGCGTAACCGCAATTACTCCCGCACCTATCCACTGAAACCTTTCCACCACCTTTTCCGCTTGTCGTCGTCTCTGAGCATCAATTAATTTTCTTGCCTCTTCCCCCAAACGTTGGGATTGTAGTAAGATATTATCCGCAATCAAATCTTCACCCTCAGCTCGTAACACTGCAGCCAAACGTCTAATTAAAGGCATGATATCAGGTTCCGGTCTATATATTTCTCCAGTTTCAAGTCTCACAGCTTGAGGGTTCGCAGCGATCGCCACAATATCAGTCTTACTCACAATACCTACCAATCTTTCCCTGAGTCTAGCAAGAATTATCTCTTGATCTTCCTCCGTATACAAATCAGTTTTATTAAACACGATCAGCGATCGCTTACCAATTTCAGCCAAACTTCTCAGAGCAGAATATTCCGACTGCTGTAAATCATTATCCACCACAAACAACAAAAGATTAGCCTCTGTCGCCAAGACTCGTGCCATTTGACCCCTTTCTGTACCTGCGACTCCCGCTTCCAGAATTCCTGGCGTATCAGTAATCAAAATTTCCTGTTCTAGTCCTGGCATTTTTAAATCATAAGTTTCTCCAGCTTTCGTCGAACCCATAGGTGCCTCTACCCTACCCACCATTCTACCCATCAGCGCATTCACCACAGAAGTTTTACCCGCTGAACCTGTACCAAAAACTACAACTTGTACGTTACCTCGTGCTAAACTAGCCTCTATTTCTTGGGAACGGCTCAATAAAGCTTTTCTGGCTACCTCATCCTGAATTTGAATTAACTGTTGTCTAACTGCTTTCAAAGATTCAGAAGCAGCCTCAGATTTAACAATTGGCACCTTGACCTTGACTTTTGAACCCCGTCGCCGTTTACCTTTTTGAGCTGCATATAATCTCGCATAATATACAAAAGCAAAAATGACTATTCCAATCAAAATAATTAACAGTAGTAGCAACAAGTTGGCCAGAAGTGGCGGAGCTGACCATGTAATTTGACTATATAACCAGGACAAAGAAGTAACCAGCCAAATCATTAGCCCCAAAACGAGACTAAAGCCTAAAATCATTGTTAACAACCGGGAAGTAGACATTTGCTCAAGTCACAAAAAAGTGGATAGGGATGTTGGGAACAGACTGTGGGGAAAGGAAAAAGACTTTTTCAGCTTTTAGATAAATTTAGATACAATCTTCAGACTCTTGAATATCTATTTCTTGTAAGCAATATAGCGCTACACAATAGTCAGAAGCTTGTCCATGAATTTCCTAGAGAAATGCTCCGCAAAGAGTATTTAGGAATGTCCTCAGCTTTGCTTCGACTACTATATTTTGGTATCCACAGATTATCTAAATTCTAATATTAAAAAGCTGAAACATAAAGATGGGACAAAGGAGAGAGGATAGATTGCTAATTAAATGATAAATAATTTGAAATTAGAAACTTAACTTATTAAAATCTTGTATGTATGAATCTATTTAAACGTCCAAAACCACCAGCAGAAAATTCAGCCACTGCCAAAGGTGCATCTGACCGTGGTAGTGAAACAGGTTTAGGGACATTTAGCGGTGTATATACCCCCTCGATTTTGACTATCCTGGGTGTAATTATGTACCTCCGTTTTGGCTGGGTGGTTGGTAACGTGGGTTTGTTGGGGACTTTGATTATTGTCACCCTATCTACCAGTATTACTTTTCTGACTTCTTTATCAGTCAGCGCGATCGCCACAGACAGAATCGTCAGAGGAGGGGGAGCATATTACATGATTAGTCGTTCCCTGGGTATTGAAACTGGGGGAGCTGTGGGAATCCCTCTCTACTTTGCTCAGGCATTGTCTGTAGCTCTTTATACTATTGGTTTTGCAGAAAGCCTAGTAGATGCCTTTGGTGGCCTCAATCAACTATATGTAGCTTTGATTACGACTATAGCAGTCGCAGTCTTAGCTATAACTTCGGCAGAAATAGCAATTAAGGCCCAATATTTTATTATGGCAGCGATCGCTCTGTCCCTGATTTCCTTCGCATTCGGACATCCCCTAGAAACAACAAGTATAGAAATGTGGGGAGCTTCAGACGGACTCTCGGAACAATTTTGGACAGTCTTTGCCGTCTTCTTTCCTGCGGTAACCGGTATTATGGCGGGAGTCAGTATGTCTGGAGACTTGAAAGACCCAAGTCGCTCCATTCCTAAAGGAACTCTGGCAGCAGTTGCTACAGGTTATGTAATTTATATGGCTCTGCCAATTGTTCTGGCCATGCGGGCTGATGCTACTACCTTAATTGAAGTACCTCTAGTGATGAAGGAAATGGCTTTTTGGGGGCCAGCAATATTGTTAGGGGTTTGGGGGGCAACTCTTTCGAGTGCGATCGGCAGTATTCTAGGAGCGCCAAGGGTTTTACAAGCTCTAGCGAGGGATGGAGTTTTACCTCGTTGGTTGTCTTTCCTGGGTAATGGTAGTGGCGCGAATGATGAACCTCGCATCGGTACAGCAGTTACATTAGGAGTCGCTACGGCCACAGTCTGCATTGGAGACCTGAATATTATTGCCCCAGTGTTGACAATGTTCTTTTTAACAACCTATATGGTTTTGAACGTTTCAGCCGGAATCGAAGGGTTTTTACAAAGTCCTTCTTTCCGCCCTACATTTAAAGTCCATTGGTCTTTATCAATGTTAGGGGCTCTGGGTTGTCTGGCAGTAATGTTTCTAATTAATGCTGTGGCTACAGTTATTGCGGCTATTATAGTCCTGGCAATATTTGTCTGGTTACAGAGACGGGAATTAGAAACAACCTGGGGAGATGCTAGACGGGGAATATGGATGGCTTTAGTCCGGGAAGGCATTTTTCAAATTGGTGAAGAAGACACTAAAAACTGGCGTCCCCATATTTTGGTCTTGTCTGGGATAGCGAAAAAACGCTGGTTATTGATTCAGTTTGCAGATGACTTGACCCATAACCGAGGCATGATTACGATTTGTAGTGTTTTGCCCAGTGCGTCTCGCGATGTCTCTCAACAGAGTGATATGCAGGATACTATACGAGAATATTTGGACAAGCGGGGAGTGAAAGCTCTGGTGCGAGTGGTGACTGCTACAGACTTTTTTGATGGGGCTAAACTTTTAGTAGAAACTTATGGCATAGGGCCACTAACGCCAAATACTGTTGTACTGGGGGATAGTCAAGAAACTTCTCGACACAATCAGTATTGTCAGTTAATTGGTCATATTCATAAAGCGAAGAAAAATGTAGTGATTTTTCGCGAAAACAGCGACCTTGGTTTTGGGCAACATCTTCGTATTGATGTTTGGTGGGGTGGTTTACAGAATAATGGTGGTTTAATGTTAATTTTGGCCTATCTGCTACGCACGGATATTGATTGGCGCAATGCTGAAATTCATTTGAAACTGGTAGTACCCGAACAAGGAGCGGCTCAAACAACTCAGGCAAATGTTGATGGTGTGATTCGAGATTTGCGCATTAGTGCCACATCTCAAATTTTGGTCTCCAATGGTCGTCCTTTTTATGATATCCTCCATGAGTCTTCTCGCAATGCTGATTTGATTTTTCTCGGTATCCGGACTCCAGGGGAGAATTTTACCGAATATTATCAGGATTTACAGGCTAAAACGGCTAATCTTCCTAGTACAGTTTTTGTACTTGCAGCTCCTGGTTTTGCTTATGGTGAAATTCTTACTGATCGCTAAAATTTGGCACTTTTGGCACTTTTTATCTTTATATTTACATATTTACAGTTCATCTCACCCTGAGAAAGTTTGATGTCAAGGTGAGATGAATCGAA
The DNA here is from genome assembly GCA_030064835.1 of Microcoleaceae cyanobacterium MO_207.B10. Classification (GTDB taxonomy): domain Bacteria; phylum Cyanobacteriota; class Cyanobacteriia; order Cyanobacteriales; family Microcoleaceae; genus JASJEE01. Next base: position 4,528 of record JASJEE010000018.1, read on the forward strand.
TTGTCTGGGAAAAAAAGTGCTAGCTTTTCGCAGCTAATTACGAAAAATGCTCAAAATTTGAGCATGAGGAGATAAGAGCGGAAAAATTGATCGACAAATTTTTTTCCCACCTCCTCTGTCATGCACATTTCTCCTGTATGGGTAATTAATTTCCGAATTTTTTCCCAAAGGCGTTTGCAAATTATACAGGAAATTACCCCTACTGACTACTGACTACTGACTACTGACTACTAAACCTCACAGCTATAAATTTTCTCAGTAAACCCTAATTAGGGCTGGCTGAATCAAGCTAAAAGTTAGGATGATTAACGCTTCAGAGCTTTTTATCTCCTAGTTATTGGCTCTTATTAGCCTCAAAATACCAAAATTTGCTGCTGAAATTCCAGAAAATTCCTTCACATAAAATGGCCGAAACCTGCGTCTGTTCCCCCATGTCCGCGTCACCGCGTCACTGCGTCACCGCATCCCCGTATTTTACCCCTACCAACCAATTTTGGTCAGCAGACCCTAATAAAGATAGGCCCATGCTCAAAAACCATAGCTCAAAAGTATAGTGTCCAATATCAAAATCAGTCGGGAGGCAATAACGCCTTAATCTGACTCACAAATTCTTGATGATCGACTACTGGTTTAGAAATATAACCATCAGCACCACTTTGGTTCAAAAAAGATTCTTTATCCCCTGCCATAGCATGAGCGGTTACTAAGATAATCGGTAACTTATCCGTTTGAGGGTCAGATTTAAGAATTTGAGTAATTTTAATTCCATCAACAGCTTTGCCTTGGTAAGAGCTGCGCGCCAGAGAAACATCCATTAAAATCAAATCTGCTTCACCTGACTTAGCAATTTTGACCACTTCTTCTACATCTTCTGTATGCTTGACCGCTAAACCACCTCTTTTAGTCAAAATCTTGGAAAAAACCCTAGCATTAACTTGATCGTCTTCTACAATCAAAACAGTTTTCATATAACTCTCCCGCTAAATACCAGTGAGTCAAAAGACCCCCATCATAGAGTCTAGACTAAGTTAGAAAAGGGAAGCCAACTTAACTTGACTACTTTAGCCTAAACTAATAAAAACTACCAAAAGGCTTAATTAATAAATAAAGAGCTATTGCTTGTGGTTTTCCCAATACTTAATTTTCAACTTTTGGGCATTTCTAATGTCCCAGGAGCAACCCAATAGTCTATAGAACCCCTTCAGGGGTCTATTGAAAAATAGACGGTGTGATGGGGAGATAGGGAGATGGGGTGTATGAGAATATTTTTCCATCTTTTGGTTGTATTTCCTATATCTACAGACGACTCGTGCCTCAAAAATTTACTTCCCGGTAAAGATAGACTTAGGGCTTTTATAGAATATTGGCACTAAACCTTTGATACCATATTTTTTTATGCTTGCTATGAGCGTCAAACAAGCATTCTTGGAATAGTGACACAATCAACTCTACAAGCATAAGCTAAAACAGAAAAAATTATACATATTCAACTACTTAAAAATTCAAGATTTTAATGGTGATTAGCAATGGTCTCTGCTTAAAATATTTAAGCTTGCCTGGTAGAGTTAATTAATGCTAAAGGTAAGAATTAAAATTCTGAAGCATCAATGAGAATCACAAAGTCAGGCTCCATTTATTATCCCCTAGAAGTAAAGTAACATCTGGGAGCTTCCTATCGTTAATGATAAGGTTGCCTCCGGTAAGATAACACTAATAGGACAAATAATCCTAGACCAAAGCAAAGTCTTGATGTTAAAAGTCTAACAAATTTTTTAACTCGCTCAAGAATATCCTCAAAATATCCAAAATCTTTAATTAATCATTAATTTTAAGTAACATTTAGGCTTACCGTCTAAATTTTACTTTCTTAATTATCTACAACCTTAAATAGAAAAAAGCTCATGGCCAAACAATTAAATCTTCTTTCCGGGCAAGTCATTTCTACACCACTACATACCGAAATGCAACAATCATATCTTGAATACGCCATGAGTGTGATTGTTGGCCGAGCCTTACCAGATGTTAGAGATGGACAAAAACCAGTTCATCGCCGAATTTTATATGCGATGCACGAACTTGGTCTCACCCCAGATAGACCATTTCGGAAATGTGCCAGGGTAGTCGGAGACGTTCTGGGAAAATATCATCCCCACGGCGACCAAGCCGTATATGATGCCATGGTGCGGATGATTCAAACCTTTTCAAGTCGCTATCCATTACTAGATGGTCATGGTAACTTTGGCTCTATTGATAATGACCCGGCAGCAGCCATGCGTTATACCGAAAGTCGCTTGGCATCTATTGGTAATGAAGGACTACTTACCCAAATTGGTGAAGCAATAGTTGACTTTACCAGCAATTTTGATAACTCACAGCAAGAGCCCACTGTATTACCAGCTCAACTACCTTTTTTACTGCTTAATGGCTCTTCTGGTATTGCCGTAGGAATGGCAACTAATGTCCCACCGCATAATCTGGGTGAGATAATAGATGGTTTAATTGGCCTTGTAGATAACCCCAATCTCTCAGATGAAAAGCTATTTCAATTAATTCCTGGGCCAGACTTTCCTACGGGCGGGGAAATTGTTAGCACAGATGGAATTATTGATGCTTATACTAAGGGTCGAGGTAGTATTCCAGTCAGAGGGGTAGCCACGATTGAGGAAATTCCTACAGGTCGTGGACGTCGGACAAAAATGGCTATTGTAGTCACAGAATTACCTTTCCAAGTGAATAAAGCTGCTTGGATTGAAAAAACTGCAGATTTAGTTAATGCTGGGAAGATAGAGGGTATTGCTGATCTGCGGGATGAGAGCGATCGCTCTGGTATTAGAATTGTCATTGAACTTAAACGAGAAACTGACCCTAGTGTTGTACTTCACCATCTTTATCAACACACTGATTTACTCTCTAAATTTGGTGCTATTATGTTGGCTCTGGTTGATGCTCAACCACGACAGTTATCTTTGCGAGAACTTTTACAGGAATTTCTCAATTTTAGGGAACAAACTTTAACTCGTCGCTACACTAACGAGTTAGAAATAGCTCAAGCTAGATGTCATATTGTGGAGGGTTTGCTCAAAGCGTTAACAGAACTAGATACTGTTATTGATATCCTCAGAAATGCACCTGATGGCAGCACTGCTAAAATTACTTTTCAAGAAAGTTTAGATTTAAGCGAAAATCAAGCAGATGCTATTCTGGCAATGCCAATGCGGAGGTTGACTGGTTTAGAGAGACAAAAATTAGAAGAAGAACATCAAGAGCTGACTGCAAAAATACAAGAATTACAGGATTTATTGGGCGATCGCCGTCAACTGCTTAAGGCTCTGAAAAAAGAATTACGCACCCTAAAACGTAAATATGCTGACCCTAGACGTACTAGAATTATTTCAGCGACTGAAGAGAAAGGTGCGGATGATTATTTATCTATTTCTAAACATAAAACCAAGCTAAAAACAGGAGATAAAGAAACAGATAAACAAACTAAAGGTAAAGGTAAGAAATCAAAAATTCAAAGCAACGAATCACCAATTTTTACTCTAGAAGCTACACCACCACCCACAGAAGAAGTAGTAATAGAATTTACTCACCGAGGTTATATTAGGCGACTACCTGCTCAAGGATTTGAGAAACATCAAATTCAGAAAAAATCTGACATTACTATTGAAAATAGTGATGATTTTACTATTAATTTAATTGCAGCAACTACCGACCAATCTTTAGTGGTATTAACTCGTACAGGAAAAGCTTATCCACTGAAGGTCAATGATCTTCCTGCTATTTCTCATCGTTCTACAACCAAACATGATCATAAAGGTCTACCTTTAGTAACTTTACTACCACCATCAGCAACTAAAGAAGTAACAGATGCTCGTCAAGAAATTATTGTTACTCAATTTGTTTTCAATGAAACAACAGAAAATAAAGATTTAATTATGTTGACTCAAAATGGCAAGATTAAACGTTTATCTTTGTCTGATTTGAATGAGCTGACAAATCGTGGTATGACAGTGATTAAACTTAAAGAAGATGATGAATTACGTTATGCAAATTTAGCTGCAGTGGGAGAACAGGTAGTATTGGCAACTTCTGGCGGGCGATTATTAAGATTAGAAATAGATGACGAGCAACTGCCATTAATGGGTAAAACTGCTCAAGGTTCTCAAGCAACTAGATTAAGGAAACAAGAAGAGTTAGTTGGTTGTGTAACTTTAGATGCAGACCGCAATTTATTGTTAGTTTCTGAACAGGGTTATGGGAAACAAATTGATATTGGTGCATTGCGAGTTGCTAATCGTGGTGGTATCGGTCAGAATGCTTTTCAGTTTACTAAACAGACTGATATTTTAGCAGGAATAGTTGTTGGTGAGTCGGATGTTTTGGTTCAGATGTTGACAACTGATGGTAGGGTATGTGAAATGATAGCTGATGCAGTGAAAGTTCGTGGACAGGATGATAAAGGTGATCGGTTACTGAAGTTGGGTGCAAAGGAGAGGATTATTAAAGTTGTGGGTTATTAGTAATATAATTCTCTGGAAAAGAGGGATTAGGGATTAGGGAGCAGGGAATTTTGACTTAGTTGATTATGTGTGTAAGCGATATAAAACGATATTCTCTTGACAAGTAGTAATGACCGTGAGATTTGTATCTTCTGCTGTAATCACTGCTTACAGCGCTTTTCAAATTGACGAACCATATCGCCATAACCAAAACAAAACCTTGTAGGGACGTTGCATGCAACGTCCCTACAATGAAAACCGCTGTAAAATCTGCGGAGTCCCCCATGCTGATTTGAAAAAGCTCGTGGTTTCCGTTTTCTGGGGGTTTGTTAGACCCAGAGCGGCTTCTCTTGAGTATGTCCCATCATAGGCCTTGAGAGCTGATGGCTGACTGCTGACCGCTGAGTGCTATTTCAACTGCCAGCTACTACTTCAGAAACCCGATCGCTCTGTGAATTTAACCTTTCAGCATTACTTTGCAAAGCTGCATAAAGCCGATTTAAAGCATTCATATAAGCTTCTGCTGATGCCACAATAATGTCAGTATTAGCAGCATGACCAGAATAGACTCGCCCTTCATGGCGCAAACGAATAGTCACTTCCCCAATAGCATCAATACCAGCAGTTACTGACTGCACAGAAAATTCAATTAAATCGTTAGGCACGTTTACCACCCGATTAATTGCCCTGTAAACAGCATCTACAGGTCCGGTGCCAATAGCAGCATCAGTCAACTCTTCCCCACTGGGAGTTCTAATACTCACTGTAGCCGTGGGGCGAGAGCGATCGCCACAGGAAACCTGTACCAACTCCAAACGGAAAAGTTCGGGAGGCTGCTGAATTTCACTATTAACAATCGATTCTAAATCCCAATCTGTGATTTCTTTCTTTTTGTCTGCTAAGTCTTTGAATTTCAGGAACGCCTTATTTACTTCTTCATCAGAAATATCAAACCCAAGTTCTTTGAGGCGAGTTTGGAAAGCATGACGACCAGAAAGTTTGCCCAAGACAATTTGATTATCTGTCAGCCCAATTAACTGAGCATCCATTATTTCATAAGTCAGTTTATTCTTGAGTACACCGTCTTGGTGAATACCTGACTCATGGGCAAAAGCATTAGCGCCTACGATAGCCTTATTTGGCTGTACAAACATTCCTGTGAAGTTAGAAACCAGACGAGATGTTTTATAAATTTGGCGAGTATCAATATTAGTAAGTGGTGCTTCTGACTCTGGTGGGCGACCAAAGAATGGGTTGAAATATTGTCTGCGAACGTGCAACGCCATAACCAACTCTTCCAAAGCAGCATTACCAGCGCGTTCGCCGATGCCGTTGATAGTGCATTCTAGTTGACGAGCGCCGTTTTTGACTGCTTCGAGAAAATTGGCGACTGCTAAACCAAGGTCGTTATGACCATGTACAGAAATAATAGCTTGGTCGATATTCGGCACATTTTCTTTAATTCCCCGGATCAGTGCGCCGAATTCAGCAGGAGTCGTATAACCTACAGTATCGGGAATATTAATTGTAGTGGCTCCAGCAGCGATCGCCGCCTCCAATACTTGATAGAGAAATTCCGGGTCAGAGCGACCTGCGTCTTCCGGGGAAAATTCCACATCATCGACAAAGGTTTTGGCATAAGCTACCATTTCCGGAGCGATCGCCAATACTTCTGCTCTAGTTTTCTTGAGTTTGTAAGCTAGGTGAATATCAGAGGTAGCAATAAAGGTATGAATACGCGCTTTAGCTGCCGGTTTAAGTGCTTTTCCTGCTGCTTCAATATCTGCACGGGTTGTTCTTGCCAAACCGCAGATTGTTGGGCCTCCTTCTACGCCTACTGTCTCAGCAATTTTTTGTACTGCCTCAAAGTCTCCAGGGCTAGAGTAGGGGAAACCTGCTTCAATAACATCGACTCCTAAGCGGGATAGTTGCCGAGCGATGGTTAATTTTTCATCTATATTGAGAGCTGCACCTGGAGATTGTTCTCCATCTCGGAGGGTGGTATCAAATATAATAATTCTGTCTTGGTTAGTTGTCATTTTTTGACCTCATAGTTTTCAGAAATTAGCCTACAACTTTTTTTATATCTTAAAATTTAGGAAGTAGCTTCAACAATTAATAATTAACAATTAATAATTACCTCTTCTGATAAATGAAGATAATTGAGTTAAAGGAAAATTTTTTTTCTCTTATTTTTCCCTATTCCCTATTCCCTACTCCCTATTTCTAATATTCTGCTTTTTCGATTTGGTCGCGAATATCATTTAAGTCTACATATTGGTCTGTAGCATTTCGTAATTCTCTAGCAATCATTCCTTCTGTAGATACAACTGTAATATGAGTATTTTTAGAACGTAGTAGTTCGATCGCTCTTTCAAAGTCACCATCACCACTAAATAGAACTACTTGGTCATATTGATCTACTGTATTAAACATATCTACTACAATTTCAATATCTAAATTAGCTTTTTGAGAATAGCGACCCGAAACATCGTCATAATATTCTTTAAGAATTTTAGTGCGTACTGTGTAACCTAAACTGATTAAAGCATCTCGAAATCCTCTTTGGTCTTGTGGGTCTTTTAAGCCAGTGTACCAGAAAGCATTTATTAGTTTTATTTCTGGTCTTTTGAAATATTCTAATACCCTTCTCGGATCGAAAAACCAACCATTTTTTTGTTGAGCGTAGAACATATTGTTCCCGTCCACAAATATAGAAAGACGGTTCATGGAGTTATTCATACAAACTTAAGTCTAATATTTCTTTTAGATAATTCAATCTAAATCTATTATTTTAACAAAATTATTATCATAAATGCAAGCTTTTTTTGCTTATAAAAACTTATATTATTCCTAGTATAATTCAGATTTAAACTGTCATATAGTTACTTTAATATCATAAAGTTATAAGATTTTTCTTAATCCGGAATTGATCTGACTGTATCAGTTAAATTTTCTAGATTTTAGATGATTTTGGCTTGTAAAAAAAAATTATTGATGCCCCTTAATTCTTTGATCCCCATAACATATCTTTATATCTTGATACATAAATACTATTTTTAATCAAGTCCCTTAATAGAATAGAAATCCATTCAAAATCTAAAATTTGCCCAATCAAACTGAGTTGAGCAAAATATGTCTAAAAAATCAGGAATGCAGAAAAATTCAGGCAGTAGTAAATTACAGCCCTGACTCAATCAAACAAAAGTAATAGGGCAGACTTACACCCTGATGAATTTGTAGGAGCAAGCTTCACTTAAGCCTTCTTGCTTTCAATGGCCCAACGAGCTAACTCTGTTCGATTGTGAAGACCAGTTTTACCAAGCATATTGCTGACATGACTCTCAATTGTCCTTTGACTTACTTCCATAATTTGGGCAATATCACGATTGGCCATACCTTTAGCAACAAGTTGGACTACCTTTAACTCTGTCGGAGTTAATTCTACATTCCGTCGCACCTTAATTTTTGGCCCATTGCTGATACCGACATTTTGGTGTTTAATCAACCTAGATGCCTGCTTCAAGGAAGATTCTACTTGAGCCACCAGTTCTTCTGGTTCAAATGGTTTCACAATATAGACATCAGCTCCTGTATTCAGACCCTTGACTCGATCTTGGCTTTGACCTTTAGCAGATAGAAACAGAACGGGAATCCATTCTGTTGCAGGATTTGCTCTAATATTTTCTACTAGAGTGTAGCCATCCATTTCTGGCATCATCACATCACATATAATCAAGTCTGGAATTTGTTGTTCTAACACTTCCAGGGCTTGACGGCCATTTTCTGCTGTCATTACTTTATATCCACGAAACTCTAAGTAATCCTTAACCAAAAGGATTAAGTTAGGGTCATCATCAACCAGCATCAAACGTTTTTGGTCTGTAGGATTAATTTCCTTAATCATGAAGAACTCGTTTCTGTTAAATCCCCGCAAACATTATTTCTCAGATGGCTCACACCACCTCTTTCATAAAAGACTAGAAAAGTGGGGCGGGGTTTGCCACTTTTCTGAAAATTAATATAATTCCTTACCTATATAAGGTTGGGACTTTATTCAATGCTCAGAGGGGATAGTTCCCCTAATCTCTGTCTATATTTGATTATAGATTGAATCTTAAATCCTATAAATTAGGTGGATAATAGTTGTCTACTTGTGGAAAATAACTTCCACTAGTTTGGATATATATGAGAATTTTACAGTATTGTCCAGCAATGCTGCGAGACTTTACTTCCTAACTATACTTTAGTTTTCATACCATTTTACGAAAGTCACAAGTCACAGGTCAAAATTCATCAGCAAAGATGGTATGGCATGAAGACTTTAACTGACAATAATTACAGCCGATTATTTCATTTATAACAATGTTGAATTATTTGTGACATATTTTTAAGCTAAATTGGTATCAGTTCGGTATAAGTGTTGATGAATTGATTGCTATTAAGTAGCTAGGCTTTAAAATTTATCGTTAAATGAAGGCAGGAGGCAGAGGAAAGCAGGCAGAAGGGAAGAGATTTCAGAGCTACTTTACTTTTTGTTACATACTTAGTTTTTTCGTGTCTACCTACTTAGTGACTAATTGTTAATTTTGAGCCAACCAAAATCAAGTAATTGTCCATTATTTTTGCGTATGGGCCGATTCATCAAGTGACTTGACGTGATTTGAAACAATAGTTGATTCTGGTAAAGGGTGAGTCAAAAAAACATATTCCTCTACCACTTGAGAACCAATTAAATGTTCTTGTATAATTCTTTCAATGACTGTGGGAGTTGCGGAATGATACCATACTCCTTCAGGATACACAACTAAAATTGGACCTTTAGTACAAACTTGTAAACAGTTCGCCTTAGTGCGAAAGATACAACCTGGTAAATTAGCACCACCCCCATTAAGATTCAATTCTTTCAGACGCCCTTTGAGATAATTCCAAGCTTCTAAACCAACCTCTGTTGAGCAACATTTAGGTTTAGTCTGGTCAGCACAAATAAAAATATGTCGCTGAATTGTACTCAATCCCAGATATTGGACACAAGTACCGAGAGACTCTTGACAAATATCTGGATCAATGTTTTTCTCCTGGGAATTTTCCTGGGATTTAGTAACTTGAGATTTGGTCTCAGAAACTTTTTCTGTACCTGGAATTGGAGCATCTATTCTATTTTTATTAGCCGAATTACTTTGCATAAATTTTTGATACACCTGACTCTGTTTCTTTTATACTACCGATGCGCTTTTGTTAAACATAACAAATTCAAATTAAAAAGTAATATTCCTGTTATCTATCTTGACTCAAAAATTGCTCTTTTATATTAAAAGTAAATAGTTTTGAGTAAACACCAACAATTGAGGTTAGGTTATTTCAGTTACTCAGTTAACAGTTATCAGTTATCAGTTATCAGTACCATGATTTTTCGGTAATTCATTAGGGCTGGCTGAATAAAGCTAAAAGTTAGTATGGCTAAGGCTTTTCGAGCTTTTGAGCTTCAATTTATCTCCTAGTTATGGGCTGCTTATTGCCCTCAAAATACCTAAAATTTGCTGCTGAAATGCAAGAAAATTTCTTCACATAAAACGGCCGAAACCGTCGCCTGTTCCCCTCATCTCAGTGTCTCTGCGTCTCCGCGTCCCTGTGTCCTACCCCTACCAACCAATTTTTTCAGCATACCCTAATTACTTCTCCTTCACCGCAGCCCTAATTACTATTGACTAGTTGACTAGTTGGTGGTAGTGCATAGTAATGCTAAACGAAGTACCGGGAGTGTGGGGAGATGGGGAGATGGGGAGTGTGGCAGAAATTAAAAAATATATATCCTCACCATTACCATGCAGGACTACCGACTAGTTTAATCCTGACTCAGTTATTTCTATAACCTAATACCAAATTCAAGTCGGAGCGGAATATTTAGACTTCTTCTATTAATACCTAGAACCTACAACCTACCACATACCACCTAAAACCTACAACCAAGCAATGTAGCAATATTTGATGAAAATGCTATAAACCTTAATTTTACTATAATTTGGCCATAAAATAAATATTTATAAATTACTAATTTGTCAATTAACTGGTATATATATTTTCCCCGAATCAATCAGTTCGGGAACCCGTACAGTTTAATTAGTTGCGATCGCCACTCCAATTCAGCTAAATTAGCACTCAGGTAGTGAGAGTGCTAAAAAAACCAAACGAAGCTTCAGAATTAGCTTCATTTTCAGCCTCTCAACAATATATAAAACTTAATCTGGAGGTAAAATCATGGCAGCCGTAACGCTGAGTGTTTCTACTGTTAAACCATTAGGCGAACGTGTATTCGTCAAAGTTAGCGAAGCTGAAGAAAAAACAGCAGGTGGTATTCTTCTACCTGACAATGCAAAAGAAAAGCCCCAAGTAGGAGAAGTAGTTGCGGCAGGTCCTGGTAAGCGCAACGATGATGGCTCCCGCGCCGAAATGGAAGTTAAAGTAGGAGATAAAGTTCTCTACTCTAAATATGCAGGCACAGACATCAAACTAGGTGGCGACGAATATGTCCTACTAGCAGAAAAAGATATCCTCGCAATTGTTAGCTAATAATTAAATTTAAGTTGTTCCATAGCACTAGCAAACTTTTTATATGTGTCTAATGTTTGCCAAAGTGCTAAAACAGCTAACTATCAAGAAACCACAAATAAACATCCACAATTACCAATAAAAATCACAACTATGGCTAAACGTATAATCTACAACGAAAATGCTCGTCGGGCTCTCGAAAGAGGTATGGATATTCTGGCTGAGTCCGTAGCAGTAACACTTGGCCCTAAAGGTCGGAACGTAGTTCTAGAGAAAAAATTCGGCGCTCCTCAAATCGTTAATGATGGTGTCACCATCGCCAAAGAAATCGAATTAGAAGATCATGTTGAGAATACAGGTGTTTCCCTAATTCGTCAAGCAGCTTCCAAAACTAACGACGCAGCAGGTGACGGTACAACTACTGCAACTGTACTTGCCCATGCAATAGTTAAAGAAGGTCTACGTAACGTAGCAGCAGGCGCTAACCCCATCGCTATTAAGCGTGGTGTTGACAAAGGAGCGGGCTTCCTGGTAGGAAAAATTGCTGAAAATGCTCGTCAAATCGAAGATTCTAAGGCGATCGCTCAAGTAGGTTCTATCTCTGCTGGTAATGATGATGAAGTCGGTCAAATGATTGCCCAAGCAATGGATAAGGTGGGCAAGGAAGGCGTAATTTCCCTAGAAGAAGGGAAGTCCATGCAGACCGAACTAGAAATAACTGAAGGTATGCGTTTTGATAAAGGCTACATCTCTCCTTACTTCGCAACAGACATGGAGCGGATGGAAGCTGTACTGGAAGAGCCGATGATTCTGATCACTGATAAGAAAATCGCTCTAGTACAAGATTTAGTACCAATATTAGAACAAGTAGCTCGTTCGGGCAAACCTTTATTAATCTTGGCTGAAGATATTGAGAAAGAAGCTTTAGCTACTTTGGTTGTTAACCGTCTGCGCGGTGTACTGAATGTTGCTGCAGTTAAAGCTCCTGGTTTTGGCGATCGCCGTAAAGCCATGCTAGAAGACATCGCTGTATTAACTGGTGGTCAATTAATCACTGAAGATGCTGGCTTGAAACTAGAAACCACCAAGCTAGATATGCTAGGTAAAGCACGTCGCATCACCATCACCAAGGACAACACCACCATCGTTGCTGAAGGTAACGAAAAAGAAGTTAAAGCTCGTTGCGAACAAATCCGCCGTCAAATGGAAGAGTCTGATTCTTCCTACGACAAAGAGAAGCTACAAGAGCGTTTAGCTAAGTTAGCTGGTGGCGTAGCTGTAATCAAAGTTGGTGCTGCTACTGAAACTGAAATGAAAGACCGCAAGTTGCGCTTAGAAGACGCTATCAACGCTACAAAAGCTGCGGTAGAAGAAGGTATCGTTCCTGGTGGCGGTACAACTCTAGCTCACTTAGCTCCCACTCTAGAAACTTGGGCAAATGAGAACCTGAAAGCTGAAGAGTTGACTGGTGCTTTGATTGTGAGCCGTGCTTTATTAGCTCCACTAAAGCGCATTGCTGAAAATGCTGGTCAGAATGGTGCTGTAGTTGCTGAGAATGTGAAGCAGAAAGATTTCAATACTGGCTTTAATGCAGCAACTAATGAGTTTGTTGATATGTTTGAAGCTGGTATTGTTGACCCTGCTAAGGTAACTCGTTCTGCTCTGCAAAACGCTGCTTCTATTGCTGGTATGGTATTAACAACTGAGTGTATTGTTGTTGACAAACCTGAACCCAAGGAAGGCGCACCTGCTGGCGCTGGTATGGGCGGCGATTTTGATTACTAAGTTTTTTGAGATTGTGGGGATAATTTGAGAAATTCCCCCGGTCTGATTTGTTTGTGTAAATAGTGTGTATTTAGTTTTAGCCACCTCCAATAATTGGAGGTGGCTTTGTTCTTATAGTGGTTTTCCTGCACAGTAGACCACAGTAGAGACGTTGTATGCAACGTCCCTATAGGTTTTTGTTGATGGCGAGGTTCATCAATTTTCTATTTTATCAATCTGTTTCATCATTTTGGACTGGGAGGTCATATTGCTCACAGAGCGATCGCAACTTTTCTTTGATTTTGTCCCGGATGCTATCTGGAGATATTACAATACAGTCTCCTCCATATCGTAATACTTCTCGAATTAGCCAGAATGGGTTGGACACTTGCCGAACTACTTGACTAACATCTCCTATTACTTCATTTTCGATATCTCTGTCCCTGGGTTCGTAAGCTTTGACCATACCTTTGTAAAAGTGTAAGTATATTTTGAGATAATCTAGCCGTTCTACTAAACTTACCCAAATTTACCCAGGCGCGATTGCATGAGTTTTGGAGCTAGTTTCCTGCTTCTATGAGAATCACCGACCGCAGTCTGCAACCTTCTTCTCTCCACAGGCTTAACATCGGTGGGAACTCCACCTACTTATACACATAGTTTTTTAAGTTGACAGCAGCGTTAAAGTCTCTGTCGGCAGTGAAACCACAAGCTGCACATTCGTATAATCTTGCACTCAATGGCATTTTTTGTTGATGTCCACACTCAGAGAATATTTGAGAACTTGGATAAAATCTATCTGCTATTATTAGCTCACTGCCATACCATTCACATTTGTATGTGAGCTGACGCTTAAACTCATAAAAACCACAATCTGCTATGGCACTCGCCAACTTTTGGTTTTTGAGCATTCCACTTACATTCAAGTCTTCTATCACTATGGTGCTGTAGTTCTTATCAACTGGACATGATATGACTTACATTAAGATGGTGCGTTACGGCGAAATTTTACGTTTTCAGGTACAACCACATTTACATGGTTGCGCCTAACGCACCCTACACACTATTCCCTATTCCTTCTATAAAAGGGGCGCTTAACAACAATAGCTGCATAATTTTTGCCCCTAATTTCTACTTCTAATTTTTGACCAACCTTAGCTAAATTTTTCGGTACATAAGCAAGAGCGATCGCCTTCCCTAAAGTAGGAGACTTGGTTCCACTGGTAACTTCCCCCACCACCTTACCATCACTCAAAACAGGATAACCATGACGAGCAATAGAGCGATCGAGCATTTCCAAACCCACCAAACGTTTTGCAACTCCTTCCGCTTTTTGTATTTCCAATACCTGACGACCAATAAATTCTCCCTTTTTATCAAGATGAACTAACCAACTTAAACCTGCTTCTAGAGGAGTTGTCTCAGTATCAATATCCTGACCATAAAGCGCCAATGCAGCTTCTAAACGCAAAGTATCTCTCGCACCCAAACCGCAGGGAGTAACGCCAGCAGCTAACAAACTGCGCCATAACTCCACACCCACGGAGGGGTCAACCATAATTTCAAACCCATCTTCCCCTGTGTAACCAGTTCTCGCAATAAAACCAGGTTGCTCCAATACAGTAATATCTGAATGACCGAAAAATCCAATTGATGCCAAATTTTCCTTGACAAATTGCTGCAAATATGATTCTGCTTGCGGTCCTTGTACTGCGATTAAGACTTTTTGCTGAGAAATGTCTTGAAAGTTGATGCCACTAGCTTCTAGATGGGCCACTATCCAGGCTTTGTCGCGGGATCTGGTGGCAGCATTGACAATCATTATACCCCGTGGTTCCTTGGTAACAGGATCATTACTTTGCCGATAGAAAATGAAGTCATCGAGAATGCCTCCGTGGGAGTTTAATAACAAGGTATATTGAGCTTTTCCCGGCTCCAAACAACTTAAGTCAGAGGGTACTAAATATTGTATTTTTTCGATTAAATCATGGCCTTGAACGATAAACTTGCCCATGTGGGAAATATCGAACATTCCGGCTTTTGTGCGTACTGCCTGATGTTCACTATTAATGCTGGTGTATTGTACGGGCATTTCCCAACCGGAAAATGCTACCATTCTGCCATTGAGTTCTACTGCTAAGTCGTATAAAGGTGTGTGAGAAAGAGGTTTTGTATTGGTTTCTGTTGATTTGGCCACTGCTAGTTCCCTTATTTACCAACTTTATTGATTTTAGGACATTCTCGGTCAAGGTCAGTTATCTGTTATCCGTTATTAGTTATTAGTAGTCAAGAGTCAATAATCGGGAGTCAGGAGTTATAAGGGTGTAGCGATCGCTCTGCTTTCAGGGTCTTGTATCGCAGTTGTGGTTAAATTTTAATTTAAGCGATCGCTTGTTCACAAACATTTCTGCCTGAATCAAAGGTGTTTGTCTGGTTCCATTGAAATTTATTAGCTGCAAATTATAAAATGTACATTTCGCTTAATCCTCTGCAACTACCTTCTGTCTCTTTGGCTGATCGTAAGTAACTACCAACTTGTTCAGCTATCTACTGGACTGTTTCATCTTAAATGTTGCACTCTTATTTTAAATTCTGGGTTGATTAATCTTCCCCCTCTTCCTCCTCTTCCCACAACTCCCACCCACACTTTTTAATGCACTACTTTAGCTGAAACAGTCCACTACTTTGCAATAGATGCAAGTAATAGAATTCTATATGTAGGTAAAGCTCAAAACCTAGCAGCAAGATGGAAAAGTCATCATCGCCTTTACAAATTGGAAGAAATTGATCAAGAATCTCCTGTGCGAATTGCCTGGAAAGCATCGAATAAAGAAGATTTGACTGTAGCAGAAAAAAGCTTAATTAGACATTTTCAGCCGTTATTAAATAATACAGAAGTTGAGACTCCAACTGTAATTCCATCAGAGGTTGTGTTGAGAGATTTTCTAAAGACTTTTTCACGACGACTAATTATTTTTGGAACTGAATTTAGGAATTCCTATGAACTCCTTCATGTTCATATCAAATATGATTGGACTAATTGCTCTCCTAAAGGAACGGCGGCAAAAATCAAAGAATATATCAAGACAAATCAAGATAGAAATACAAGTTTAAAATTCAAGCGGCACAGATATAGTAGATTTGACCTTTTTGCTGGAGAAGTTTTTCGACCAGGTAGTAGAGCGCACAAGACGACAGCAAGAGAACATCGCTCATATAACAATCATTGGGAACTTGCGTGTAATGGTGTGGTCATTCAGATTACACCTGTGGACTCGTATCGTGAGTATAAAGATAAGACTCAAAAGTTAAAGCTAGCGGGAGTAAACTTCCGTGCAATTACTCCAGAAGCATTTTCTGAGGCACAAAAAAGTAATGACTCTGAATTTTCCCGGTTATCTTGTTATATCAGCGATCGAGTATCTTTGCTTTGGATAAAGTCGTGATTTTATCTGTATCGCGTAATCTAAAAAATCCTGAAAAAAAAGTCTATACGCAATAGAAGAAAAATTTCGCTATTTATCTCCTCTGACTTGGTGCTTCATAAAATGAATTGACTATTGCTCTATACGCAATAGAAGAAAAATTTGACTATTTATCTCCTCTAACTGGGTGCTTCATAAAATGAATTGACTATTGCTCTATACGCAATAGAAGAAAAAT
>JASJEE010000275.1 GCA_030064835.1 Microcoleaceae cyanobacterium MO_207.B10
TCTGGTGGAAAAGAGGGAGTAGGGAGTAGGGAGTAGGGAGTAGGGGGAAAGAAATAATTAACAATTAATAATTAATAATTAATAATTATTAATTGTTGAATCCTATTTAATATTTCCTTCCACACCTCCCCCACTTCCCACACTTCCCACACTTCCCACACTTCCCACACTTCCCACACCTCCCACACCTCCCACAGTCCCCACACCTCCTATACTTCCCACCCTCGCAATATTTAATTAAGAGGCAAAAAAAATGAATGTTTTTCGCAATAACTTAGTAAAAATTAGGAAATACAAGTATATTTTTGGACTTATATTACTAATTATTCTATCTTATTTAGGTAATTTATTGAAATATGAGTTATTTTTTGGGATAGATTTTCTCTTCGGCAGTATTGCGGTCTTAATAGTAGTTTATATTTATGGAATTAACTGGGGCACATTAGCTAGCTTGATTGCCAGTAGCTACACATTCTTTGAATGGGGACATCCTTATGCAATTGTGATTTTTACCGTAGAGGCAATGTTTGTCGGAGTAATGTTACAGGGTCGGTCTGCAAAAAATATCGTTTTGCTCGATGGACTTTACTGGCTTTTAATTGGCATCCCTTTAGGAGGATTATTTTATGGTTTTTTCCTAAATGTAGGCACAAATCAAACTGTATTAATATTTTTAAAACAGTCAATCAATGGCTTTTTCAACGCTTTAGTGGCTCAGTTAATTATTAGTTATTTACCACTGTATAAAATTTCCGGAAAAACTATAAAAAATCAAAAATTATCATTTCAGCAAACAATTTTTAATTTATTAGTAGCATTTATTTTATTTCCTAGTTTAATTATTACTATATTTAATAGTCAACACATACTAAATAATCTTGAAAAAGATATTCAAACAGAACTTAAATCCACTAGTAATACTCTGGTAAATAATTTGGATAATTGGTATCAACAACATTTGCAGGCGGTTGTAGAATTAGCCGAAATAGCAGTTAAAATACCAGATAATGAAATATCAACCACATTACAACAAAGTACATCAGCAATAAAAAAAGCATTTCCTTCCTTTCTGAAAATGTATATTACCGATGTTAAGGGTAATATAATTGCTGCCGAACCCCAATTTAACGAAGTTGGGGAATCAATGTTAAAGTTGAACATATCTGATAAGCATAATATGAGTGAAATAGCCAAACAACTGAAACCAGTAATCACAGATGTTCATAGAGATAGGGCTTCAATTGTGCCTCATATTGGGATCAGAATACCAATAATAAAAAATAATAAGTTTGCGGGCATTGCTTATGGTTCTGTAGACTTAAATCAAGTAGGTAAATTCCTCAAATTCAAGACAGAAGAAAAAGAAGTCAAAGTAATACTCGTCGATAGTAAAAATTATATTATTACTAACAGTCAGTCAGTGGTAGCCATTAGGGAAAAATTTAACCTTTTGGATGAAAGAAAGTTACGCTACTTGGATGATAAAACTTTTATTTCACAATCAAATGTACCAGAAATGCTAACAATGAAACCTGGGAAACAATCATCCTATAGCATAGAAAATAATCAAACTTTTCTGTTACAACCAAATGTACCAGGAATGCCAACAATGAAACGTTGGAAAGAATCATTCTATGGCATAAAAGCTGAAGTCAGTTCCGATATTCCTTGGACATTATATATCAAACAATCAACATTCCCCTACATTGATGATTTAGATAAAAGTTACACCAGAAATCTTTTCACAATGCAAATAGTAATAGTTTTAGGATTAATCATATCTATGATCATTAGTAGGAAAGTAGTAGCGCCAATGTTAAAACTGGCGGAAGTAACTACAGACTTACCTCAAAAACTCCTATCTCAATCTTCCTCTATAACTTTGCCAAATAGTAGAATTTCTGAAATTAATACCCTAACTGCTAACTTTCAGTTAATGGTTGCAACTCTCCAGAAACAATTTGCTGAAATTAAACAAGCTAATGAAACTCTAGAAAAGCGAGTTAATCAAAGAACTGAAGAACTAAATCAAAAAAATCAGGACTTAAGTGCAGAAATTATTAACCGTCGCCGGATAGAATCAATTTTGAGCGCTCGCGAAGAACGCTATGAACTGGCAGTCTCTGGTACAAATGATGGTATTTGGGACTGGGATCTACGAACGGATCAAGTTTATTACTCACCTACATGGATGAGAATTCTTGGCTATGAAGATAACCCACTCCCTCAAACCCTATCTACTTGGTCAGATAATGTACATCCAGATGACCTAGAAGCAGCTGTTCAAGATGTCCAAACACATTTAGCAGGAAAAGTAGAACGTTACGAAAATGTCCATCGCCTCAAACATCGGGATGGGAATTATCGATGGATATTTGCCAAAGGTAGATGTATTCGAGATGATGCAGGTCAACCCTATCGACTCGTGGGTACCATAACAGATATTACAAAAAATCAACAAGCAGAAGCAGAATTGAGAGTCGCCAAAGAACAAGCAGAAGTTGCCAACCGAGCCAAAAGTGAATTTCTGGCAATTATGAGCCACGAAATTCGCACCCCCATGAATGCAGTTATCGGTATGACGGGTTTACTCCTCGACACACAACTAAACGCACAACAGCAAGATTTTGTCGAAACTATCCGTAATAGTGGAGATAGTCTGTTAATATTAATCAATGACATTCTTGATTTTTCTAAAATTGAATCTGGCAAACTCGACTTAGAGGAACAACCTTTTAATCTGCGAAGCTCTATAGAAGAATGTTTGGATTTCCTAGCTCCAACAGCAGCTAACAAAAATATAGAGTTAGCCTACCTAATGGAACCAGGAACCCCTGAGACGATTATTGGCGATGTGACTCGCTTGCGTCAAGTATTAGTTAATCTCCTCAGTAATGGTGTTAAATTTACAGAAACTGGGGAAGTATTAGTATCAGTAACTGCTTCCCCTCAAAATCGTGATGTGAATCTTGATCAAAAAAGGTATTGCCCCATTCCCAATCAAACTGAATGCTCTCAACCAGATATTCCCTGCCCTCTTTTCTATGAAATACAATTCGCCATCAAGGATACTGGTATTGGCATTCCTAGCGAACGGATGGATCGTTTATTTAAACCGTTCAGTCAAGTTGATGCTTCGACAACCCGTCATTATGGTGGTACAGGATTAGGGTTAGTTATTAGCAAGCGACTAACTGAAATTATGGGTGGAAAAATGTGGGTAGAAAGTCAAGTAGGTGTTGGTTCGACTTTCTTTTTTACAATGGTAGTTACTGCTATCCCCAGTAATTTTTGCTTTGATGAAAGTTCTCATACTCATCAGTTATTACAAAATAAACGTCTATTAATAGTGGATGATAATCCTACAAATTGCCAAGTGCTGACACTTCAAGCAGAATCTCTAGGAATGATACCTCAAGCAGTTAGTAATGGAGCAGAGGCAATTACCCTGCTAAATTCAGGAAATAAATTTGACATTGCTATTTTGGATGTACAAATACCACAAATGGATGGTATAACTTTGGCAAAAGAAATTCGCAAACTAGATAATTACCAAGATTTACCCCTGATATTTCTGAGTTCTATAGGTGAATTAGAAGCTGCAAATATCATCCATAATATGAAATTTACTACTTACTTGAATAAGCCAATTAAGCAATCTCAACTGGAGACAATGCTGGTGAGTATATTCACAGGAAATATGGCTAATTTAGTTAAGGTAAATCCTAGTCATAAAATCGAATCAACTGTCAAATTAGCAGAAAAATTACCTCTGAAAATTTTATTGGCTGAGGATAATGTCGTCAACCAAAAAGTAGCAATTAATATGCTGAATAATTTAGGATATCGAGCTGATATTGCTGCCAATGGTTTAGAGGTATTAGTAGCTTTGCGTCGTCAGTTTTATGATGTGGTATTAATGGATGTACAAATGCCAGAAATGGATGGTATAACAGCTACCCGCAGTATATGTGCTGAATGGGAAAAGGCAAAACGTCCCCGGATTATTGCCATGACTGCTAATGCTATGCAAGGCGATCGCGAAATTTGTCTAGCTTCTGGTATGGATGATTATATTAGTAAGCCAGTTCGTTTGCCAGCATTAACTAAAGCTTTAAGTAAATGTCAAAAACATCAAGAAATGGAGGAAAATTTCAACAAAAAACAGCCCGCTTCAACAGTAAAAATAGAATTAAAAAAAGCACAACCTATACAAATGGAATTAAATCAAAAATCACCTATATCAAAAGTAGACTCAGTGATAGATAAAGTTGTATTGGATGAGTTGAAGGAAATGGCAGGAGGAGATACTGAGGTTATTATAGAAGTAATTAATTGTTATCTTGAAGAGTCAGTACAACTCTTTGATGCAATGAGTCAAGGAATAACAGAAGGAAATGCAAAAACGTTACGATATTCTGCCCATAGTTTAAAGTCAAGTAGTGCTTCTGTGGGTGCAATATTTCTTTCTCAGTTGAGTCAGGAGTTAGAAGACATTGGGCGGAAGAATACCATAGAAGGAGCAGAAAGTTTATTTTCTCAGGTAAAGGCAGAATATGAAAAAGTCAAAGTTGCATTGAAAGAGAAACTTCAAGGTTATATGTAGAGTGTGGGAAGTGTGTAAGATTTGACGCGGTGACGCGGGGACACGGTAACGCGGGGTTTATTTATTGTCACGCTTAGAAAAAAGGAGGAGAGTGTGGGAAGTACAGGACTCAAAAAATATAGGGTGGCAAATATTCTCTGACGACAAAGAATTAGCCCTACCCCACAGACGTGGTGACCTGGCGTGTCAGTGACACCCTATATGTCTCTCTCCCTCTCTCCCTGTCTCCCCCTCTCCCCCTCTCCCTATCTCCCTGTCTCCCCCTCTTCCTGTCTCCGTGTCTCTCCTCTCTCCCTGTCTTCGTGTGGGAGGTGTGGGGAGAAATTAAAAAATACATATTTTCACCATTACTATGGAGGACTAAGAGCTGATTCATAAAGAGAATCTCAAGAAAGTTTAGTCCCAGCTAAATCAGTTAAATTAGGTGTTACTGTTGATTTATAAGTAATTGACCTATATTTGTAACCAATAAGTCGTCTACCTGCGATACGACTGACGCTGCCACCCTCCGCAAAGGCTAACCCTAAACGTCAACCATACCCGAGTGACCTGAGTGATTCCTTTGGGGAAGATACTCAAGCCTCTGCTGCCATAGCCTAAAATATTTGGCAATCCTGTGCAAATGGATTTCCGAGAGATTCGTAATTATTTAATTATTAATCATTTGCTAAATTTGGTTCTCACCAGAGAACAAACCCAGGAATTATTTACAGAAACTATTAAATTAGCGCGTCCAGGCTAAAACTTTCGCCAAAGCCAAAGGTTGTCCTCTATAGTTCCCAGAAAATTAGGCCATGACAGTTACCAACAACTACTGTACTTGACTCCCGTGAGCGCGAGGATCGACTTGACTAGCTTTGATTGCTTCTACTGGCGCATTAAAGTTATAACCTTGACCAACTGTACCATTATATGGTAAAGAATTTCCAGAAATTAAAGCTTCTATATTTCCTGCTATTACAGATTTTGGCATCTCCCCAATGCTCTGGCCAACTTCAGCTCCCTCTCTATCTAAAAATACAAAGTGGGGAATACCATCTACTCTATATTTAGTCAACTCTGGTAACCATTTGCTATTATCTACATTCAGCATGACAAAGTTAGCATTGTCTCTATACTCTTCTTTGATTTCCTTCAACTCAGGAGCCATTGTTTGACAACTGGTACACCAATTAGCGTAAAATTCAACGAGAGTAGGTTTACCATTGCTTAAGGCCACATCTAATGGTATGGCATCTTCAGCCATTTCGCTGAGGGAAACTGAGCTAGTCTCGGTTTGTAGTCCGATAAATATTGTGACTGACAAAGCGATCGCTACTAATGCAATAATGAAATTTCTCAAGCGCGTCGCTAAATTTGATGTTGTTGTCTCAGAAGAAGTATTTTTAGAGTTAGATAAGTTGCTCATTGTCAAAAAATTAAATAATTATTACATTTAAAACTATAGCAATCCTAGATAATTTCTGAGTTCAGGTTAAAACTATCAATGTTGGTTCAAAACTTTTGAGATTCTTAATCTTACCAAACCATTGCCTCTCCGATCTGACTCCTAATCACCACTCAAATATTAGAACTCAAATAAAATTGCTATATTATTAGTTTAACAATTCACCTTTTTAACGAGAATCAAAAAAACAAGTAATTGTTAAAATTTCAGATAACTAGATAATTAACAAATTGTCTAATCTAGAAAAAGAGGATTAGCTCTGTGAAAAAACGGGTAACCCTAACATTTCCCCAACTCTCTATTCATATGCCAATTACCTATCGGTTGGCAAAAGATTTTAATGTAGCAGCTAATATTATTCGTGCCCAAGTAGCACCAAATCAAGTAGGTAAATTAGTGTTAGAATTATCAGGAGATATTGACCAGCTAGATGCTGCAGTGGAGTGGATGAAAACCCAAAATATAGATGTCTGCCTAACTAGCCGTGAAATCTTAATTGATGAAAATAGCTGTGTAGATTGTGGTTTATGTACAGGTTTATGTCCAACAGAAGCTTTAACTTTAGAACCTAATACTTTCCGTCTAAATTTTGTTAGGTTGCGCTGTATCGTTTGTGAACAGTGTATTCCTGCCTGTCCTGTTCAAGCAATTTCTACTAATCTATAAACTAATGTGAAACTCATACCAATATTATCTTTAGCTCTTCTTTTTCTGAGTTATACTATTCTTGGCTGGACTCTTGCTACCTCTGATGCCTCTCTGTTTATTTATTGTCTGGTTATAGCTGCTATTATTTTATTAGATTCTGTTTTAACTGTTCCTTTGCCAAGTTTTAAAAGGCTAGTTATACCTTGGTTTAAGTCTGATATTTGTACGTTTATTTTTATAATTTTTAGTGCTTTTTTGTTTGTAGTTTTTATTCGGTGGATTCACATTTTAATGAATGCTTTGGTATTAATATCGCCAGCTATATTAACCAGATTAGATCTTCAGACTACTTATGGTTTAAAAAGATTACTATGTTTTTTAATTTTGGTAATTATTTCAGAAGCTAGTTTGGGGTTTGGAGTTGCACTGTATTTTTTCTTTAAATAAGGCTGGATGATTAAATATCACAGAATTGACAGATAAAGGTTTAAGGAATTTTCAGCTCTGAAAAAGTACCAGGTTTTCGGTTAATAGAGTGGAAAAAGTGAGGATTTTTGGGTAAATATAGCAGAAAAATCACTTCTTGTAATTCTGTCAAGCAACTTCCCAATAACTCCTATTTATCCTGACTCTTAACTACTTCCTACTCCCTACCTCAACAAAAAGACTTTATTCAGCAAACCCTCAATAATGATTAGATAATTTTGATTGAAGTAAGACCGGAAGTAATGAGTTATCTTATTTTAAGAATAGGATTAGATGATTAATATCAGCAATTTGGCGTAGAAACATATTACTAACCAAGAATAGTTACTTCTACTGACATTTAAAAAATCGTCACATAGATAACTAGCAATAATAGTTAATTTCTGAGATAATAGTATTATATAAGCGTTTAACTGTCCTTGCCCCCCTACCTCTGTGATGTAGTGGGGTTTTTTTTGTATCTTCAACAAGGGTAAATTATTTTGAATGGCAGTTTTTGCCCATTTACTATAGCAGCGAGTAATTTCAAGAATACAATCGGAGAAATAAATTTAGGAATGAAAATTTGATTGGTAAAATTTTTTATAGGAGACGCAACTATTAACCAAAAACCTTGTTAAACCTATCCATTACCTTGATTTTTGAGCGTTCAAAATCTCAAAAATAGTCCTAAATATGGTACAATATAGGAAACAGTACCTTTTGGAAACAGTTCGGTAGATTTTAGCTGCCAGGCGAAGTTAGCTTGGATACCAGTACTACCCTTCTGAAAACAATTCTTCTGTTATCACTCGTAGAAAAAAGGTAATAACGCGCTAGTCCTTTAAGGATTAGCTTTGCCGGCAACAGCCTTTACCGTTACGGTAATGCCATACTATTATCAGAGATGTCCAGTGATGAATAGATTTGATAAGGTTAAATGTTGCACTAACTGATAATTAGAAGTCATATTAAATCCAGTAGCATCAATACAGTTTAATAATATAGGGGTTTGGTAACCAAACCCCTACAAACCTTGTATTTTGACAATAAAAGTCTTCAAATATACATATAATTTAAAAATAACTACTTATGACTTCAGGACCTTTTTGATTTCTTCAAGTACCAATACTGCAAGTTGTTCAGGCCCAGTACCGGGGACCACATTAACATGAACATCTGCATTTGCATATAATGGTCGTCTCTCCTCTAAAATACTATTAAGCTTGCCTAAAGGATCGCTATCCTGAAGTAAAGGTCTAGTCCGATCATCTTGCAACCGAGCAAATAATTCTTCTACTGGCACATCTAACCAAACTACAATGCCATGATGTAAATAACTCCAATTAAAAGGATTAACTACAATACCACCACCTGTGGCAATAGTCAATTTTTTGTAACTAGATATTTCTGCTAGTACCTTTGTTTCCAATTCACGGAATGCTTTTTCACCCTCATCAGCAAAAATTTGATTAATAGACTTACCCGCAGCTTCAGAAATCAAACTATCTGTGTCTACAAAACTATATCCTAAGTGTTTGGCTAACAGGTTTCCCAGAGTTGTTTTACCTGCTCCCATCATTCCCACTAAATAAATATTGACTCCTTTTAACAATTGCCTCTTCCTAAATTATTAGTAAAAATTACTATAGGGAAAAACAAAGGATAAATTACAATCAACTTGATTTTATTTTTGCTATTGTTGATGGCCTGATTTATCTTCACTATCCTCAGCTTCCTTTAATTCTTGATTTTGTTCATTTTGATTGTCAGTAGGTATGGTTATATCTGAAGGAGGAGGAGGAGGAGGAGTAATAACCCGATAATCTGCATCATATACAGATTCAGTTTGACCAACTCCAGATCCACTAGGCTCTTTATAACCATAAGAATAAACAGATCCAGACCAAGATTCTGTTTTTGGTTGTTGTTTTACTTCATAATTCTGATCGGTAGGACTTTGAGCTGGAAAATCTTCACCATCTTGAAAATCCTCTTCATTTGGCTCATTATCCCATGAAGGATTCACTTTTGGAGGGCCTTTTTCCCAGTCATCACCGTTTTGATTTTTCTCTATAGGTTTTGAGTTTTTGTTCAGATTAAAACCACCCTTACCTGTAGCTACTCGATCATCTAATGGCCCATTACTAGGTCTAGCATTTGAGGGTCTATCCCCGTCTTCCCAAATTTCATCTTCATGGTTTACAGATTTTCCAGTTCGCGGTCTGCGGGGTTGTGTATTTTTTTGGAACAGATAATTAGAAAGTCCAAAAATACTATAAATCAACAAATAAGTAACAATACCAGCTAAAAGAGCTGCTAATATCCAGATAGATAGAGGTAGAGGTAGCGATCGCAAACCCAGAAAACTTAAGGATACATTCGGGGACCAGTTTTGCAAACCAAACAAGGCCAGGCCACCAAATACCAAAATTAAAACTATTAACAAAAGTAAATTATGAGATCTATTCATAGCCTATCCACCGTTTCAGAGGAACACAATCTAAACCAAATTGATCTAAAGCACGAGCTACCACAAAGTCTACCAAATCTTCAATAGTTTGGGGATTGTGATACCAAGCAGGAATTGCCGGGACAATTCTTGCTCCGGCTTCTGCGAGAGTCGTTAAATTTCGTAAATGAATCAAACTCAAAGGTGTCTCCCGAGGCACAATAACAAGTTTACCACCTTCTTTTAACTGTACATCTGCCGAGCGCTCCAGCAAATCGGAACTTAATCCAGCAGCCAACTTACCCACTGTGCCCATACTACAAGGAATAATAATCATACCTTGAGTTCGGTAAGAGCCACTAGCAATATTTGCCCCTACATTTTGCCAAGCATGACAAAATAGTTTGCCTTTTGTTGTTTCTCCTGCTTGTTCCCGCCAAAATTTTTCTTGGCGAGTGGAGTCGGAGGGCATTTTTATATTTTGCTCTGCTTGCCAAACCGAATAAGCAGCTTTTGAAGCTACCAAATCAATAGTATAGTTTGCTGCCAGCAAAAATTTAATCGCTCTGACGGCATAAATGAGTCCTGATGCACCGGTAACTCCTATAACTATCGGCAATTTATTCACAGAATCAGAATTAGTCATTTCAGTTATCAATTAGCCTCCTCGGTCGTAACTGTGATATTTTGTACTCGTGCAGACGGGTATCCGGTGGGGATTGATTATTTTCATTCAAAACTTAAGAATAAACAATGAACAGTTAACCAGAAATGATTAACAATTGTTCATTGTTCATTGCTGAAATCTAAATTCCCTTAAAATCGATAAGGATGACTAGGGGTAGAAAATTCATCATCATCAACAGCAACACTACCACCACTAACTGCCACTAAATCAATTTGCTGGCGGTAATAATCAACACTCTTGACCTGTACTTCTACCATATCTCCTAACCGATATTGGTTACGATTTTTTCGTCCCACAAGAGTTTGCTGGCGAGAACGATACTCATACCAATCATCTTTGAGAGATGAGACATGAACTAACCCTTCTACTCTGAGAATTTCTAATGACTTGGAAGGAATCTCAATTTCTACAAAGAAACCGTAAGACTGTACCCCTGTAATCAAACCTTGGAAAGTTTGACCAGTGCGTTCCTTCATCAAACCAGTTTTAATCAACCCATCTAAGTCTTCTTGGGCATCCTGGGCCACATTTTCGCGCTCACTTAAATGCACTACTACTGATGTCAGTTGAGTTTCCAAATCTTGCTGTATTTCTGGAGGTAGTACATTCCAGTTGATTTTGCCATGACAAGAAGAGTGACCCAGTTCCACACCTTCTTTAGAACGGCTAGAACGGCGATCGCGTCCTTCATCAAATACAGTATGTAATACTCGTGAAATCAATAAATCGGAATATCTCGAAATTGGTGA
>JASJEE010000276.1 GCA_030064835.1 Microcoleaceae cyanobacterium MO_207.B10
ATTAATTGATGCCAAAGACTGGCATTATGAAGCTCTAAATCGTGCTTTGCAGTTATTTGGAATGACGATTAGTCGAGACGAACATCTATCAACTTTTGATGGTTTACCGACTAGAGATAAACTGAATATTTTGACAAAATCAAGAGGTTTACCCCAGTCTCTGCACCAATTTCTAAATAACCTCAAACAAAATCATACAGTCGAACTAGCTTATGCTCGTTGTAAGCCTTTATTTCATCATCAATATGCCTTATCTAATTTAGTAAAAGATGGATATCGGTTAGCAGTTTGTTCTAATTCTATCCGTACCAGTGTCGAATTAATGATGAAATTATCAGCACTGGATAATTACTTAGAATTTACTCTTTCTAACGAAGATGTTTCTCAGGCTAAACCCGATCCAGAAATTTATCAACTTGCTTGTAAAAAGATGAATTTACAGCCTGATGAATGTCTGGTTATTGAAGACAATGAAAAAGGAATTTTAGCAGCAAAAGCATCTGGTTGTCATCTGCTACCCGTGGGTACTGTGCATGATGTCACCTACAAACGCATTCAACAAAAAATCACTGAGTTAAGAAGCAATTAAATTAATATGAAAGTTCTAATTCCTTTGGCTGCTAGAAGCCAATTTTTCCCTCCAGAAGAATATCATTTCCCCGTGCCTTTAATTGAAGTTAATGGGATTCCAATTATTCAGTTAGTGGTTGATAATTTATCGGCGATCGCTCCCGATATTGAATTTATTTTTGTTGCTTTAGCAGAGGAATGTCGTGCCTTTAGTTTAGATAATGTTTTGGGCTTAGTAACTAATAATAAATGTACTGTAGTTGAGTTGCAAAAACCAACTATGGGGGCGCTGTGTTCTAGCTTAATGGCAATAGATTATTACAATGATGATGAACCATTAATTATTGCTAATACTGACCAATTTTTTGACTTAGATTTATCTCAAGTAGTGACTGATTTTCAAAGCAGAAATCTTGATGCTGCTGTAATTAGTTTTGAAACTGTACATCCCCGTTGGGCTTATATTAGTGTTGACGAAAATCACAATATAATAGAGGCAACTGTGAAAAAAGTTGTCAGTCATTTAGGAATTGCTGGTTTTTATTATTTTGCTCGCGGTCAAGATTTTGTTTGGGCAGCTATGGCAGCGATTAGCCATGGTTCAGAGGTAAATGGTTCTTATTATGTGGCTTCAGCTTTGAACGAATTGATATTAAAAGGAATGAAATTAGGGCATCATCAGGTTTCTAAACAACATTTTCATAGTTTCTATTTGCCTAAAAAAATTAATGATTACGAACGGTTATTACAAAGTCAAGCTTTGAATTTTATGCCTAAAAGAAACTTTTCTGTAGTGTCTGCTAATGGGGAAACTAAAAAGACTTATTCAGAGGTAACTATAGTTATCCCAATGGCAGGAATTGGCAGTCGGTTTGTGAAACAAGGCTATCAGAAACCTAAGCCTTTTATTGATGTTTTGGGTAAGACAATGATTGAACAAGTTATGGAAAATTTGTCTTTGCCTGGGGCGCGATATATTTTGTTAGGTAGACAAGAACATCTGGAAACAGAATCGCAAATTGTGGCGAGGTTACAGCGACGAGATAATGTCAAATTTTTGCCTGTTGAAAAGTTAACTGAAGGTACTGCTTGTACAGTTTTATTGGCAAGACAAGATATTAATTTAGAGGCTCCTTTATTAATTGCAAATTGCGACCAATTGGTGGATTTTTGGTGTGCTGATTTTATTAATGATTGTGTGGCGCGAGAGTTGGATGGTTCGATTTTAGTATTTCGAGATTCAGAGAGGAATCCAAAGTGGTCTTTTGCTCGTACAAATGCTCAAGGATTTGTACAAAAAGTTAAGGAAAAAGTAGCAATTTCTGATTTAGCAACGGTAGGAATTTATTTGTTTTCTAAAGGTAAGGATTTTGTAACTTCAGCAATTGATATGATTGTGCATAATGACCGGGTAAATGGGGAGTTTTATACTTGCCCGGTGTATAACTATGCTATTAGTAATGGCAAAAAAATTGGTGTGTTTGAAATTGCTCCAGAAGCAATGCATGGTTTGGGAACACCGGAAGATTTAGAGACTTATTTACAGTTGAGGAACTGTGCATGATTTCAATAGTGCCGTTGGCTGGCCCAGATTTTGTTCACCCCACTAGAGGAATTAAACCTTTGATATCTGTCGATGGGGAACCGTTGTTGCTCCGGGCCATTACTTCTCGCCCTTGGTGGCGCAGTGGGGCACTGCAACCGGAAGGTTTAATTTTTGTGTTGCGGGATGTACCGGAAACGTCTCAGGTGAGCGATCGCATTGATGAGTGGTTTCCTGGGGCGCAGAAAGTGGTTCTGTCAAGTTTGACTGGTGGGGCGTTGATGTCAGCTTTGGCTGGAATTTCTTTAGTGAAGGATTTTACTGCTCCTTTATGTGTAGATTTGGTGGATATTTTCTATGAATCTGAGGAGTTAATAACAGATCGGTTTGAAAGAGATAAAGTGGGTGCTATTGTACCTTATTTTTATTCACAAGAATCCTGTTATAGCTACTTTGAAATTAATCAGGAAGGGTTGGTAATTCGGGCAGTGGAAAAACAGGTTATTTCTCACCACGCTTCCGCCGGAACTTATTTTTTTCGAGATGCTGCCACATATTTAAAAGCTGTAGCATTTTCCCTAGAAAATATTACAGAATTATCGGTGAATGGAGTCTTGTTTGTATGCCCTGCAATAAATTATTTGGTAAGTATTGGAAACCAGGTAGTGCCGATTAAAGTAGGTGAGGTAAAATCTGTGAGTAAGATGTTTCATTGAGGAATAAATAATTAATGATAGAGCCGATTAATAGAACTGGATGTGTGGTGTGCAAACATACTAATTTAGAGCCACTTTATACTATCAAAAACTTTCCGGTTTTTATGGGATGTACTACTGCACCTCCTGAAACTGATTTCACGATGGATATGTCTTGGGTTATCTGTCCTGAGTGTGGAACTATTCAGTTGGATAAGTTGGTTCCTTTAGAGATTTTGTACCAAGAAAATCATAATGAAGCAATAGGTAGTATTTGGCAAAAACATCATAGTCAATTTGCTGATTTTATTCTCAAATATGGAGGGGAAAACCGTTTAGAAATTGGTGGAGCGAGTGGTAAAGTTGCTCAACTGGCAAGACAGAAAAATGAAAGTGGAAAATGGTTAATTTTAGAGCCGAATTTATTTGATGAAGCTCCGGCAATACCTAATACAGAATTTGAGCAAGGTTGGTTTGATGAAAATTATTGTTCTCCCTTTGAGGTAGATACTATTATTCACTCTCATGTGATGGAACATTTGTATGAACCACGGGAAACTCTTAAGCAAATTAATAACTTATTACCTGTGGGAGGAAGAATGATATTTTCTGTGCCAAATATGAAAATTTGGCTACGGAAAAAGTATACAAACTGTTTGATGTTTGAACATACTTATTATTTGCCAGAAGAAGTGGTAGAGTTTTTGGTTAAGGAGTATGGATTTAAGATTATCGGTAAGGAGTATTTCTCAGAGCATTCTATATTTTTTGCTTGTGAAAAAGTCGAGTCAATATCTTTATCCGAGTCAACATTTCCAAGAAATTATCAAGAGAATCTAGCTCTTTATCAAGACTTTGTTGATTCTTATCAAATACAAGTAAAAGAAATCCACAACAAAATAGCTAATTATCAAGGGCCTAAGTATATTTTTGGCGCTCATATTTTTACTTTATATTTGCTGGCTTTTGGTCTCCAGGAATCTGATTTTTTAAATGTCTTGGATAATGCCTCTCATAAACATGATCAGCGTTTGTATGGGACGAATTTAAGGGTTAAATCTCCTGAATATTTGAAGAAATATAATCAGGCGCTAGTCGTATTGAAAGCTGGAGCCTATACAGAAGAAATCAAACAAGATATTTGGCAAAATATTAATCCTAATATCTTATTTTATTAAACTATTAGAGATATATAAAATCAATTAAAATGACACAAAATAAACAACGAGAAAACTGGGTTGTTATCTGTGGGTTAGTGCGCGATCGCCAACTTTTTAATACCAAGCTAGAAAAATTATGCCAATGGCAAAATGAAGGGCTAATTTCAGGGATTGTATATTCTACTTGGATTGGAGAAATAGATAAATATGAAGGCTTACGTCAACAGTTAGAAATTGCTGGAGTAAAAACTGTTGAAATTCAGGAACCAAATTTACGTTTACCTGGGCATTTGTTGCATCAAATGAAAACTATTTACTACGGTTTAGAAGCTTGTCCAGAAAATAGTTATGTTTTAAAAATTCGTCCCGATCTTTGCAGTTTAGGCAGAAATTTAATTCCAATATTATCTGGTGAAGTAGATTTAAAAGTAGATAATTCTGAGGGTTGGCCAAACATTTTTCGGGAGCGACTCGTAATTATGGGTGGTTTTGTTACTGCTCCTTTTTATATCAATGATATTCTGTTTTATGGCAGCAAGCAGGATGTGAAAAAATTGATTCATTTTGACTTACGTTATGAAGTATTATTTTC
Organism: Microcoleaceae cyanobacterium MO_207.B10; assembly: GCA_030064835.1. Classification (GTDB taxonomy): domain Bacteria; phylum Cyanobacteriota; class Cyanobacteriia; order Cyanobacteriales; family Microcoleaceae; genus JASJEE01. The sequence goes on from JASJEE010000276.1 coordinate 4,561, forward strand.
TTCTACAGGTCCTGAACAGTGGTTTCATGCTCATCCATTTATTGATTCTTTTCAAATTTTTGCTTCCTATTTTCCCATTTCTCCAGGAATTTTTCATAATAATCGAGAGAAAGCAGTTAAGTATATTGACTATTTTCTCTCTTCGCCATTTTTGTTGAAAGTCTTTATGACTTATGTGTTAATTTTGAGTCGTTATTATCGTGTGGGTGGTGGCATATTATCTCATAATTTAGTTGCTAAAGAATTGGAAACTATCAAGAAAATTCCCTATGCTACTTTATTTAAAGAAGATACAAACGTACCAGGAATTTTATTTCAAACAGGTCCAAATTCTGTACGATTTCGTGCGGAAAGTTGGATTTATGCTTTGCTAAATGGAGGGTTTGCCAAGGATGAAGTGGGAGAGAAACTAGAGGCAGTTTTAATGGAGGTAAAAGAATGGTCATTTCAGCAAAATTGGATAGCAAATTCTCTTACCCCACCCCCAGAAGTGATAGAAGTTGCTGATAATTTTAAGCAGCTTTTTTCCTTGAGGCAAAACAAAATTGCTAACCAGTTAGAAATTGAAGGTGGGAGACGATTTGTGATTAAAGGTGGAAATAATCGTTTTCAAGTCGTTAATAATGATGTTGAAAATAAAAAACTGGAACAAGAAATTTTAAGGTTGCGTCGGCAAATTGTTAATCTTAATGAAACTCTCCAACAAAAAGATAGGGGAATTCATAAATTAACTTAGGAAATATAGTTGAATAATTAACAATTAACAATTAACAATTAACAATTACCTCTCTTGGAAAAGAAGAAGATTGACTATAGCAATCCTATTTTATTTGTGTATAAAAATATTACGGTTTTTTGGGAAAAGGTAACAGGCGGGAGATTCAGTTTTTTTATCGACTTTTTGATTACCCGCAACCTATTTAGGATTGCTATAAAAGGAATTTTTTTTCTGATTTCCCCTGAAAAGGGGAGCGTTGCTGATTAGGGGTATGATTTATATTTATTAGCGATCGCGCTCACTATTAAATAGTAAGTATTCTAGATTGTTGAGTTTTTATTTTCATACCTTGATTCAGCAAAGCTAAAAGGGGAAGGCTTTAAACTATAATTTTTAGGTAGGGAATAAATCTTAATCAGATATTTATAGCTGAATTATATTTTTCAATTATCCAATTTATTTGTAACATTTCCCAGCCTCCGCGGTCAGGATTCAGGTGAGAGCTTAGTGTCAGCCATATCCCTCTAGCCCGCATTTCTCACAAACTAATTTTAAAAGCTGATTCGGACTCAAAAATTGAGCTTTTTCACAAATTAGAGAAACTGTGAAGTTAACCCAGATTAAATTCAATCTTTACCATCAAAATTTTCTAGTATTTCTTAATTTTCAAGAATTAATTAACCCAGATTTACATGACAAAAAAGACTGCTTATATTATCAGTCATTTCCAGAAAGATTTAGTTACCAAGCGGAGTCAAAAAAATTAACTTGTATCTTGAATAGCTTGAATTCTAGAGTAAGCAATTGCTAAAATATCTTGATCAAGACAAGTAGTAGTTATCGCCATATTATATTCGTCTGACACTAAGAGTAATTCTAGCTCCCAACTTGAGAAAATTAAGGCGAATTGTGCCCACCGTAGCCTTAGCAAAATAAGTTTTAGCTAAACAATTTTGAGGAAAAGCTGGGATTAAAACATCAGCCATAGAAGATAACCACAGCCTTAATTGATTACTTTCAAATGTCTGTGTTGGGGTAAACTAAACCCCTATTCACCTCTACATTTCCCGACCCTAATCAACTATTTCACCTGAAGCGATCGCATCAAAACAAAACCAGTAACTACAGCTACAAAAAACCAGGTCACGAATAAACCCACCACTTCAGCAATAAATAAATTAATCGTCCCATAAATAAACCCACCAATAGCCCAACCCAGAGATAAACCCAACCCCCAGGCCAAAATATTTGCAACTATCCACCATTCCTCCCGATATACCTGTCTCCTCAGTACAAACCATTGTCCTAATCCCAAAACAGCCCCAACAACAGCCCCATTAATCAATCCATGAAATAGCCTCAGCCAAATTTGTTCTGTTCGTGGGGCAATCCAACCTAACGCCCCCAAACTACTCGCCCCAATTAATATCCAAGCCACAATATTCACAACTACCCACCATCTGGCTCGGAAAATGCGATTTCTCAGCACAAACCATTGTCCCAATCCCACGATAGCACCACCGAGACCTCCTGATAAAGCCCCTACATAGGGTCTCACCCCGACTTCCACAAAAAATAAACTGACCAAAAAGCCAGAGACAGTGAACAATACCCACTGCAACCAAAAACCCCAGCCAATTTTTTCAGACTTGGTATGAGTGGGATGATAATATAACTTGGTAGCTGACATCAAACAAATTTTTTAGCAATTTCAGATTGAGCTTATAGATTCTACTACACTGGGGAGCAGATTTTAGCAAAGAAAATCAACTAGATACTACTATTTAAAAAATATATTACTACATTGGTTATTCGAGGTGTTATATCTATATCATGTCTGGTTCAATACTTACACTTTAGAATTCCGAAGGTAGAAGCAAAGGGATAACTTTAAAGATAAAAGTTTTTTGATCACTGATTATCCGGACATGATATTAGGTGGTAGGTCTTACAGCGCTTTTCGCTCTTGATGAACCACCGGAGCCATAACCAAAACCTTGTAGTGATGTTCCATGGAACGTCACTACTGTGGTCTACTGAAATGAAAACTGCTGTAATAGAAGAAGTGTAAATAGGGCTTGCTGAGTTAAAAAAGAAAGCTGTTTGCTGAAAGCTGAACGCTTCTTAATCATTAATAGGAGATTTTTTTTGACTTTGAGCAGACTTTTCTTCCCTCCCAACTTTCTGCTCTTTTGACTTTTTACTTTCACGAAGTAGTGGAGAAACTTTCGGACGAGATACAGAAGTAGGAAACATTTTCTCAAAACCAACACGACGCTCTTGAGGTGAGTCTGGAGTCAAATAACTCCATAAAGTTTCCCAATAAAAAAAAGATACTCCAGCAAATTGGCGATCGCGCACTTCTTTAACCTGTTGCTGTATTTGCTCGATAGTCATGGGGGTTTTCCAAGTACCCGTCAAAATGCCAATACTAACCGGAATTTTAGTTTTCGCCATTTTTACCGACGCTCTTTCTAGCTCTTCTGTAAATGAGGGTAGCTCGTCTCGATAAACCTGCAAAATAAACTCATCCACCAAACCCCGTTTTATCCAACCTTGCCAGTCTTGCAGATATAAGTTGTAAGCAAAATCATAAGGATTAGAAGATACAGACACAATACAATTAGGTTTAACAGCTTTCACTGCTTTGTAAAGTCTTTCCATAAAATCAGTGATTCGATTTGCTCGCCACTGCATCCATTCTGGGTCAGTAAAATTCTCTGGAGGCATTTTGCCCTGATGTTCTTCTCGGTAGAGACGGACTGTAACGGGGTCGTAGCCAAATTGTACTGGCATTCCGAAGCGATCGTCTACTTGAATACCATCGACATCGTATTTATTGACGACTTCTAAAATTAGGTCGAGAATAAAGTCTTGTACCTGGGGATGAAGGGGGTTAAGCCAGACATTGTAGATGGAGAGTGACTGTTTCAAATTTTTCAACAAAGATTTTTCGTCTGACTCTGGTAGCAAGTCTTTTAGTTCTAGTTCAAATATATCCTCAGAAAGGTTTCTGTTTTTGTCGAGACTTGTTGTCACCCACTGGGGATGACGTTTGACTAACAGAGAATTTATTGGGGCCATGAAACCATATTCAAACCAAGGGATAACTCGTATACCTTGTTTATGTGATTGTTGAAATATTTCTTTGAGTACGTCTTGAGCGAGGCGAAATGTTGTCAGAGTAGGGTCTTGAGGTTGACCAGTGATATTTTTCGCAGTCTGACTGGGATAAAATGTGTTACCTCGGTTCCAGGTTACTGGATAAACGGTATTAAAGTTGAGTTGAGAAAGTTGACGCAGGGCGCGGTTAATTCCCCATGGAGCGAATAAAACGCCACTGTCAACGTTGGTTATCCATACACCCCGCACTTCTTTTTTTTCCGGTGTCGTTTCGGCTGTGACTGGAATTGATGGGGTTACTATTGCGTATAGGGAAATAATAATTATAGCGATCGCTGCTCCTAACCAGAGCCAGATTTTTAAAGGTTTTAATAGATGAAATAGATGATTCAATTTATTGGTCATTATTTATTATACTTGTCTCTTTATAACTTAAAAAATCCCCAAAAAGCTTGTTCTGCAAGGATTCTAGTTATTGGAAACTAAAAAACACTGGTAACTATTTTCCTGTCTAGGTTTAAGCGATTTTTTGCCTCTATTTAGCGACAACTCTATTGAAGTAGTGGCAATTCGCGTTTGCGGAGCATTCCGTAGGAAATTGCCCCTATATAATGCTACTACAGAGCTTTCCGATGTTATAAGTAAACACCTAGCGTGCAAGATGCCTCTGATTACGGGCAAAATGCCCGCACTGTAAGAGATTCAATTCACGCCTTGTAAATCATACAGTGGTTTTCAAATTGATGAACCACATTGCCATAAACAAAACCCTGTAGGGACGTTGCATGAAACATCCCTACAGTGGTCTACCGAAATTAAAACTATTGTAAGCCCGAAATATGTTCTAACTTTTCTAATACTCAGACCTACTTAACAACATTAGCGATCGCCTTTGCCAAAGCATCTACTGCTTCTGTCACTTCAGCAGCAGTAACAATAAGTGGAGGCACAAACCGCAACACTTTCGGACCAGCAGGTACTATTAACAAACCCTCATTCATAGCAGCTTTGACTATATCAATAGAAGTCAACTCTACATCTGCATTCAACTCCATACCATTAATCAAACCCCAACCGCGTACTTCGGTAAATAGATCGGGATACTTAACTGCAAGAGCATTTAATCCTACCCGCAACTGTTCGCCCCTCTGCTCTACATTTGCCAACAAGTTTTCCTGTTCCAAAGTCTGACATACAGCCAACGCTACCGCACAAGCAAAAGGGTTGCCGCCAAAAGTGCTAGCATGACTACCAGGCTCAAACACATCACAGTCGGATTTACATAACATTGCGCCGATGGGAATACCACCACCTAATCCTTTAGCAGAAGTGAAAATATCTGGTTCGATGCCGAGATTTTCATATCCCCAGATTTTACCACTGCGACCCATTCCTACCTGTACTTCATCTAAAATTAACAGAATGTCTTTCTCGTTGCAAATTTCCCTAATCTTTTGGAAGTACGCCACATCCCCCGGACGAACCCCACCTTCTCCCTGAAGTGCTTCTAGCATAATCGCAGCAACTTGCCGTTTGTCTTTGTCTAGTTCGGCGATCGCGCTTTCTATGGCAGCAATATCATTGTAGGGTACATAATAAAATCCTGGCATTAGTGGGCTAAAACCTTTGTGATATTTTGGCTGACCCGTGGCGGTAATAGTTGCTAGAGTTCGCCCATGGAAGCTAGCATGGGCAGTCAAAATTGTCGGGTTTTCGATGTTTAATTTTTCGTGAGCATATTTGCGGGCTAATTTGATTGCCCCTTCGTTAGCTTCGGCACCAGAGTTACAGAAAAATGCTTTGTCCGCACAGGAATGCTGTGTTAGCCATTGTGCTAATTCTCCCTGAACTGGGATATAATATAGATTGGAAACGTGATGTAGGGTTTTCATTTGTTGTGAGACTGTTGCCATCATCACGGGATGAGCATGGCCGAGAGTGCAAGTGGCAATACCCGCTACAAAATCCAGATATGCTTTGCCTTCAGTATCCCAAACGCGACAACCTTCACCCTTTTCAAGGGCAATGGGGAAGCGCCCATAAGTGTTCATTACATAAGTGTTGAATTTGTCAGCACTAAATGTTGTAGATGCGTCCGTTATCCCTAAAGATTGTTTTAATATTGTTTCTGGAGTCATAAAGTTTGTCCTTAGTTAGTCTAAATACTAACCTTGATTTTAGGTTAAAAGTTTAGAATTTGTGGCAATTTTTGAATTAATAATAGTTTGGAGAAAAACTCTTAGATTATATCAGTTTTAATTTTTAATATTGGCTATTATTATATTATCTTAAACTTTGGATTTATAGAAATATCATCTCTAGTTAAATACTGACAAATAATTGTGAGTAAGTAACAGGAAAAGATTTAAGAGATGGGGCGAGGAGAATCTTACAAGGGTAAGTTTTTTACTTTTTGGTTGTGGCAAGACTTGGAAGGGAAGAGGGAACAGGGTACAGGGTTCATTAATGGATAATGGATAATGGATAATGGATAATTGATAATTACCTCTCCCTAAAAGGGACAGGGCTATTTCGTTCTAATTTCTGACTTTTTGTGCAAACCACGAAAATATGCCTTTTCAAGGATTGAAGTTTAGAGCAACCAATATCTAAAAGCTAGTAAAATTGTCACTTTAT
>JASJEE010000277.1 GCA_030064835.1 Microcoleaceae cyanobacterium MO_207.B10
TCAGCATGACGACTTAAATCTTGAGCTTTCCTAATATCTCCAGTTGCCTCTAATGCTGCCGTTATTGCACTATGACGTATCCTATATTGAGGCTTAGGCTTAGACTTAGACTTGGACTTGGACTTACTCATATCTACTGATTCGTATTATCCTGATGCTATTTATAGCCTAAACCTCACCTTTTGTGCAACAAAGCCTTAAATTACCTCAAATCAGCAAAAAAGTGATTCTAAAAAGGTAATTACTTAATTACTGAAGTCTCAATCAAGTATAGCAGCATTACTTTTGGGAATTGGTATTACAGATTTTCACTAACTAAAAAGCTCAAAAATTAACAAATTGGAGTCAAACCATGAAAACAACCTTAACTTTCGGTTTCAAGACTGCATTAAAAACATCAATTCCTGTAGTTGCATTTGTCGTCACTCTAACCACAGTTTCCATCGCCAAAGCAACATCATTTATTCCCTCCGATATGGTCTGGTTGCTTGACACATCCGGTAGTATGGGCGGTGACATTAACCAAGTCAAATCTCGCATCCGCGACTTTGACCGAGCGATGATAGACTCTGGAATTGATGCTCATTATGCACTGGTAAGGTTTGGCGGTCGTGAAACTTTAATTCAAGACCTAACTGATTTCTCTACTTTCACCGCACCTGGCAGTCCTTTTAATCGCTTGACTGATAACGGTGGCTCAAAGGAACGAGGCAGTCGGGCAATCAATGTAGCTTTAGCAAGGACTACATTTCGACCTGGAAGCGTCAAAAACTTTATTTTAGTAACTGATGAGGACGATGACAGTTCCTTTGGGAATTTTCAAGCTGCTAGTCTAGGTTTAACCGAAACGGATACTTTGTTTAACTTTATCGGCGTTCCCGGTCGTGGCAACACCGACTCCTACTATGGAAACCTTGCTGCCAATCATGGGGGTGTTGGCTTTAATATCAGTCAATTTCGCGCTCACCCCGAACCTTTATTTGAGAATTTTGTTGATACCAAAGTGCGGGAAATTCAGGAACGTTATGAAGAAAGGCAATCTACTCCCGAACCTGTATCAATCTTAGGTATTTTGCTGGCTGGCATTTCCGGTATTTTTCTGCCCCAAAATCAACAGAAAAAGCTAACTTAAGATGCCAACGCGAATGAGTCAAATTAGAGGGCGGGGGATGGTTGTAAGCAATTGAAAGTTTGAGCAATCGCCCCTGGCCTAAATATGTACCATAATTCTGTAAGTCCTAGTTAAAATATGAACTCTCTAGCAATTTTACAATACAACTACCCGGCTAATCCATGTAAGCAGCAGATAATTCATCCATCTGTCATCAGCAAAACCAAGCGTTTGATTGATATTTTGGGAGCTTTGGTAGGGTTAGCGATCGCCTTTATAGTCGCTATTCCCATTCTCATTTTAATGCAAAAAGACAGCCCTGGTCCATTATTTTACACTCAAGTGCGCTGTGGTTATCTTGGCCAAACTTTCCGCATTATAAAGTTTCGTTCAATGGTTGTTGACGCAGATCAACTGAAGCACTTAGTTAAAAATGAAGCTCAGGGTAATATGTTTAAAAATGAACATGACCCTGGAATAACTAACATTGGTCGTTTCCTGCGTAGAAGTAGTTCAGACGAACTACCCCAATTTTGGAATGTTCTCAAAGGAGAAATGAGTTTAGTAGGAACTCGCCCTCCCACTGTTAATGAAGTCGAACTTTATCAAACACATCACTGGCGCAGACTGGAGGTAAAACCAGGTATTACTGGAGAATGGCAAGTCAACGGTCGTTCCCATGTCAAAGATTTTGAAAAAGTAGTGCGTATGGATTTGAAGTATCAGCAGAAATTGTCTATTAGATACGATTTACAATTAATCTGGAAAACTATCTGGGTTGTATTTGATAAATCGGGTGCATGTTAATTTTCAAGAATGGAGTGCCCAAAGTAAGTAATCATCCTGGAGGTATAATTTCTGGAATTAGGGCTAAAACAAGAGTTGCTGCCAGAAGCGTGCCAACTCACTTATCTAATTCCAGACAGAGATTTAGCCATCCAATTGAGGGCCTTTCTAAGAGTGGCCTTTATGTGAATCTTAAAAATGCCCTGGCAGGAGAGGGAAGATGGCCAAGAGTCCTCCCCTTTTCGCGTTGCTGAAGCGAACAGTCTTCAATCTAACTCAAAACCTCCTGAACTTCTCTGTTTCTGAAGTTCCCGCTCTCTTTCTCTGTTTCGTCTATCTAATGCTTGTCTGAGTTGTTCAAATTGACTATCTGTCAAGTTTGAGCCGTTATCCTGCCATCCCTCCTCTTTCCACTTAGCATCGAGTATATTTTCTTGACTTTCGTTTTTCCTTAAGGTGAGGCGCTGCTGCTCTTTATCCCAAGCGAGTATATGGGTTTCAGTTTCCAACTCCAGGGTTCGCGCATCTATTAGAAATTGAGCTAAGTCTGGCATGAGACTTTCAACCCATTGCTGTTGTTGGTTTAGCTCTTGTGGTGTCTCAGATAATGCGCACTTGTCTATAGGAGGTTGAGTAGTTTCGGGCGTGGTAATTTCGGGCGCTGCTTCGGTCTCCTCTTTAGGTGCTGCTTCAAATGGGAACTCTTCAGATTCAGTCTTAGACTGGCCTTGCGCGACACTATGATTAAAGATTTCTTCAAAGGCGTTTAAAACTGTCTCCAATCTTGCAGCTTCAGTAGAGTCGGTGTATGTAGTTATGGGAGCTGTTGGAGTCTGGTAAATTTCCGCAAAATCCTCTTGTGAGCTGGTTTCTACAGTTTCATCATTCTTGTTAATCTGAGATTGATAGTATCCCTCCAAAGCTTTTAACATTTTCTCTGCTTGTGGTTCTTCTGAGGTCTCCTCAGTATCGGCAGTTGCAATGTTTGGCTGGTTTCCTGTTGGGGTCTCACTAGATGGTTCGGGTAATGTTTCATCTTCTTGATGTGAGTGTCGCTCCGCCACAGGTAATTTATATCTTTCTAACTCTGCTGCGTCTGTCTCAACATCATAACTAACTCCACGTTTCTGTAAACCACTCCATCCATAAGCTTTTCCTAGTTTACTGCCTTTGAATGCCAGTCCGTCTAACTCAAATGAGAACCCGTTCATTTTCCCTGTGGATGCAAGATTAGCTCTTACTACTACTCCAGCATCCTCTAACCTCTGAGCAAATTGAGGAGCTGTGGGTTTATCAACTACTGCCCTATCTATTAATTCTTGTAATTGTATCCTTGGTGGTGTAACTCCTGTCCGTTCTGCTTTTTTCCTTTCCCGGTAAGTTTCTCTTGCACTCTCTCTCTTTCTATAACCGGGCGTTCGGGTTAGGTTATATTTCTCTTCTAGTTCTTGAGTCGCGGCGATCGCTTTATATACATCATTCTTGCCAGTCCAAACTGGTCCTTTCATTGGTACTCTGCTGGCTATTACATGAACGTGGTCAAATTCTGTATCGTTGTGTCTGACTATGGTGTAGGGGGTAAGTTTACTGAATTCCATCTTCTCCATGAAATCTTCTACAATGTCTTCCCACTCTCCGTCTGATAAATACTCACCTTCGGGTAAGGTTAAGGAGCAATGCCAAGATGGTTTTTCGATATGGGGTCTTAAGCGTTGCACTGTGTCGAAGTCTTTAATTATTTCCTGGGGACTATTGCTGCCTAATGTCCCTCCTACCCAGTCGGCTCTATCTTTTTTGTTCTTTTCTCCTGGACTAAAGACATAGTTGATTATGGTTTTAAAGTTCTTTCCTTTGGTTATTTTAGCTTTCATCTACTGATACCAAGTCGGCTCGAAGTTTTTCCACCAATTCCTTTACAGATTCCAACATTCCCGGTGGGTAGCTAGTTGCAGTTCCTCGATTTATTGCTTTCTGATACTGGTTCAGGTTGGCACATAGCTTTGATAGTTCTAACCAAACTTCTCTATTTATTTCTGGTACACGAGCTGGTAATTTATATTCGTTTCCAAGGACAACATATCTTATATATACGCCTCCTTCTAATCCTGTTTCTTTACACAGTTGATTGAAAATCTCAAACTCTTCATCACTTAATCGCGACGAGATGCTTTTTGTCCGCTTCTGGGAGGGTTCGATCTTTTTCCCTCTAAAACTGATTGAGTTGAGAGACGATTCTTTTTTGCTCATCAAAAAAGTGCAAGTAAGTTACATAGTTATAGTGCAAGACGGTTCAGTTAAGACGAAAACTCATCATAAGATATGGAACGATTAGATAGACTTTTACAACTACAGAACTGCAAAAAAAAATCCTTCTGAACTGTATTGAATTATAGTGTGATTTACCATTTTGTGCCACAGAAAGTTTCAAACAAGCTACAAAATATTAACAAAACCTTAATAGCAACCTCCCGACCGAATGGGAGCGGAGGCGATGCGACAGCATCGGGTTACCTAAAAGCGACGCTTTTAGTATACCTTGCATTCCGGCGACAATCTTTTATTGTACCGCAAAAATCTTTCGGCGGCAAGTCTTTTTATAGAGTTTTTGGGCTGCAAACATTGGCCTTATTTACCCCCATTTTACCCCTTTTTTCCCCTTTTTTCCCCTTTTTTCCCCAGAGTATTTATACCTAAAATTTAGAGGGTAATGTAGTCATTCTGTAGGTAGTATGTTGTACAACATTTTGTGCTATAAAAGTCAATCTTATCAAAACTTCCTAGACATTTTGAGTTTCATTCCAGCACTCGCCGTTTTACAACCGTGGCGCAACAATCTATTAATACTGGAGTTTTCCCAATTTGCAAATCGGGAAAAGGATATTATGCTACTTGGGAATTAGAAATTTTTGATGGTTTATAAAACTTAGGAACATCTAATGTCGGCTCTCCAAGTAATTCTATAAATCCCCATTGTTCTCTACCTGGTAAAAATTTAGCTTTAATTTCCACAAAATATCTATCACCTTGTTTATCTTTATCCAACTTAGGATTAAATCTATTTGGTTTAACTGGAGAATCCCTCCATAATAAAGGTACATGATTTGCTCTAGTTAATTTCTTATTTAATTTCTCCCGCCTCAAATTTCTGCTTTAATTGTGAGATGCGATCGCCTTTACTTCTATTTCTGTGGATAGAAATTACAGGACATTTACAGACCCCTATAAATTGCCACTTACCAATTGGTAAGTGGATAGTAAGCTATTTTTACCTAAATTAGTCAAAAATTTGACTAAAAAAACCTATGAACAACTGATGAACAATAGATTAATATCCGTATGACTTCCGATAGACTTCTGCACCACAACAAGGATAGCCACCATCATCAGCTTCAGGGAATTTTTAGGTTTGGGAATGATAATTAAAAGGGCATTGGTTCTGGTGCCGCCTTCCACTCTCCAGAAGCGATTAACTGGGAAGAGTAGTGCAGAACTTTCTCCAGGATAAGCTGGCTATGCCGTGCAGCTTCTTTCCACACGGACCAGCCCCACCAGCCGATTTGCTGCATAAATTCCACTGCGGGAGATTCAGAGTCATCGCAAATCTGAATGGCTCTTCCTATATCCTCAATCAAGGTGCCCATATCTGCTGTCAGCTCACTAGGGGTTAGTCCGTAAAACTCTTTCATCTTCCCTTGTAATAAGTTTTGAGAAGGTAAAATTTTATCCAACGTCAAAGATTCAACATGACTACCAACCAAAAAGGAGTCTATCTTACTGTCTGACTGCATTTGAACGGCTGGCACATCTCCTATATTAAGATCATTTATAGAGGTATCTGCCAGGACCTCTATTGCTTTTTGTGTATAGGTTCTCGCTGCTTCAAACTTCGATTCATATTTTGAGGTAATAATTGGCATTAAATTAGAAGTAATAGGTAGGGCTTCAGATTCATAGAGGTCTGTTAATTTGTAATATCTTTTGTCTTCTCCTTTCTTAGCCGTGGCGAGTTTATAACCAACTTGACCGAGTATCTTGTTTGTGTACCGAATCAAGTCAAGTCCTCCACGTCGCCCCAAATAAGGTTGCCTTGTCCAATGATTAGCTCGTTTGGCGATCGCTTCCAACTCTGGAGACTTGTTATCATATATTGCTTCAGTATTTTCTATTAAATCTAAAATTCCAATATCTCTAAGTATCTTGGCTCGGTGTTGTGGTGAGTAAATATCATTTAATACAATTTTATCAATTGCTCCTGTATCAGACTCAACTCCTATATTTAGATATTGCAGCCAAGCTTGTTTTCTACAAATATCTAACTCAGGATTATGAAGTATATGACGTAACTCTAGTCTGCTAATACATTTCCTATCCTTGTACTTGAGAAATTTCAGGAACTCCTGCCCTTGCCTCTGCCACAATGGAGTATCTAGTAACCCAGGCAACCGAACTAGAGTTAATATAGCTTTGGCTGCTGCCCTCTGTTTCTCTGGCGTGGCACTGAGTGACTGTTGTATTTCCTCAGCTTCAAGGATACTTATGTTCTCAGCATTATACAGGAGTGTGCTATATCTATCCTTGACCTCTTCCTTGGCTGCCTTCCAATCATCATCTAGTAAGGCATCTCCCCAAACACGTCTTACATTGTGTCCGTCCTCTACCAACTTCTCATAATAAGTCTCTCTTAAATTTTGCTTTTCATAATTTTCCTGGGCTTTGATTTGGCAAGCTGCTAGAAAATTCTCATCCCCCTGACTTTTATTTACTAATTCAAAAGCTCTTCTGAGTGCTTCATTTTCCTCTTCAGAAAATGAATTTTTAATATCAGCAAAGCTGGCTGCTAAGGTCTGAAAAACTACTTTTTCTGGATTACTAGATCGCATACCATCATCACCAGCTCCTAAGAACTCTTTACTCCAGTGAATCCAAGGAATATTAGTATCCCGTATTCTGCCTGGTAATTGGGAGAAATTTTCAGCTCCTAAGTGAAAGTTTAGGGAATAGGCTTGATGAAAATAATCTACTAATGTGCAGCTAATACCAGAATCCCAAGTAGGTGAGTAAATCAAAACTTTACATCCTAATTCCTTTACTCTATTGGGGTCTTTGCTTAACTCCCTAATAAAATCTTCAGATATTGTTTGCCCGTCAACTCTTATAACTTCTTTGTTTTCTTCCCCTCCTAAATACTGGTGCAAAAATTCGGTAAAGTTCTGGGAGTCGGAACAAATTACCTGGTTTTTACCATTAATATAATTGCGTTTAATATCAGCAATTAATGGTAAATAATCATTAGAATTACGGATAATGTCATCCGCTATTCTATCCTCAGAACCTTCAAAGAAAGTAATATATAATGGCTTTTTCTCGTAGATATTCTGAATTTTAGTAACTAAATCAAATTGCCCTAGTTTTTGTAAATGATCTACTTCCCAATTTTTTTGGTTAGCATCTAAACTAATTACTGCATAGGCATGACGGAGCATATAAGTGAATTTATCAATTATTTGCCTGCGGTATCTTTTACAAGTTGCTCCTACTAATATATGAGGTAGAATTGAGCTAATTTCATCTAAGAAAACTACTTTATCTTCCAATTGCTGGTATTCAAACTTGACGATTGAGTCAGGGCAAAAAGCTAATCGGGAATTAGGTCTGCTAGTTAAGTTATAAGCTTCTTCAAACCTTAAATGAGTGAATCCTTGCTCCTTACAGGTCTGTTGTAGTAAGCTGTTTCTATGAGCTAATAAGAAAGCTCCTTTGTTGGCGATCGTTTGTTCTACTCTTATAGTCTCTGTTTCTATCTGTTGATTGAGGTCATCTATCTGTTCCTTTAGCTCTTGTTTTTCGTTTTTGAGTGCTGTAAGGTCGGATGACTCTGATAGCAGGGAGAGTTGGTTAGGAGTGTTCAGCTTTCCTTCTATCTCTTTATAGGCTGAAGTTAGTCTATCTAACTTTTGATTTAATTCTGGTAGTTGAGACTTTTCAGCGCAATGGTATTTAAGAATTTCTCCTATACTAACGGTCTTCCCAGTTCCCATGTGGCTCTTGATTGGTGTTAGAGAGCGGTGTCGGATTATTTGTTTAGCGATCGCTTCTCCATCTAAATATTTTTGGTTTAATTCAATATTCGGGGTAAATTCCTTATTGCGTTTGTAACAGAGTTTTGCATATCTATTTTTATCTAGAAACTCTTCCCAGGAAATATATTTAATCTCGTCTCCAGACTCTAGGAAATCATAGAGAGTTGCTGATTTTTTGTACCATTGCTCATACCAACCGACTTCTAATTGATATCCCTTTTTAGTTAACCACTCTCCTAATTTCTTGTAGTGGTGTAGGGCTTTATCCGACTGGTAGCCGACTGAAGGATAAAGCCTTAAAGAAATTGACTTATCATGGTCTGCTAATAATTTTAGTAGAGCTTTTTTGTTATAGAGAAAATCTCCTTGACTGTCAGGAGCGAGTAGAGTCTCACCTAATTTGTTAGCTAGTCTCTGTGTAGGAGTGCTATAGAAACTTATGGTTTGAGCTTCTGTGGGTGCGACTATATTGAGTTGTTTCTGCCAAGTCTTCAAACCAGCTCTGAACTGGCTAAACCAGTTATGCTGTTTAGCCTTCTCTCTCTCTTCAGTGCTAGGTTGTTTCCAGTTAGAGGGGTGAGAATTATTTTTGTAGAACTTCCAGTCAACGGCACTACTGAGAATAGGAGCAATGTCACCCCCACTTACAATAAAATCGTCAACAGCGTTTTTCTCCCCTTCAATACTAGGGAGTGTGGCCACGTTAACGGTACAGCCTTCTTTATCTAGTAATTTTGCTAGATTAACTGTGGCCTTGAAAACTTGCTTTTTGGTTTTTAATTTGGGGTCGTTGTCAAACAGAATTGTTATCTGTCTTCCTGGTTGGGCCAAAAGTTGAACTTCTGGAATTAAATTTTCCCCTAGCTTCAGAACAGGATCGGCATATCTCCGGCCCATCCAAATACCAGGTAAAGGGATTGCTATATATTCCAGAGATAATAAACACCCTGCTTTTTTCTCACCCTCAACATATATTATTGGCAGTTCCACATGACTGTGAACCCAGTGCCAGAAACCGCCGGGGTGTTCTCTCTCCTCTTCTGTAATAGGGACGTTGTAGCGATCGCTTACCCTATACCAGATTGAGTCGGGTACTTTGAGGAAAACTAGCCTACTTGGTACTCCAGCAGGCGATCGATACTTGGCTGCTTTATCCCATTGGCCAGTTTTTTTATTGAAGTGTGGTTGTGCCAGTAGGGTATCGGGGTCTGGTTTGAATCGGCCCCATTCCATGTCGTCCCATGTTTGGGGGTCTATTCCACTAACCCACCATCCAGAAGTTTCTAGGCAGTTGTCGAATTGCCTCAGTGCAGCAGCTTCTAGCCTTCCTGAGTTGTTCCTTTTTGGGTTGGGGTGTAGGAGGTCAAAGAGTAGGGAGGATGGGCTATATCCTTCTACTTTGTTGATTGATTGGACGTTGAGTTGGACGATTTCGGGATGGACGGCGGAGCTTAGAACCAACTCATCCCAATGGGTTTTGTTTATTTTCATTGTGGCCTACCTGTTGTGGTGGTAGACCAAGTGAGGTTTTAACTAGCTATCAGCTATCAGCTTAGGTATTGTGTATCAATTGAGATTTCTGAAAGCTTTGGCCAACATCCCAGAAGTCTCAAAGTCACTTCTTTTTGAAAGAGGTAATAGTCACCTTTTAAAAGAAAGCTTAATGCTGATGCTTAATGCTGAACATTTTTCAATTTTTGCTAATTTAATTTCTTTACTCACTTTGAATGGTTTGTTCACGGTTGAAATTCAGAATATTGAATTTTCAAATTTGCAAAAATGTCATACAATTATAAATGTCAGTTATAATCTGAAATCTATAATTGACCTCTTACTTGGTCTACCCTTACTTGGTCTACAAGTAATGGCCTACATAAGATACTTAAGGAATCGTGCTGAAATGTCGCCAAACAATTGACAGCGCGATTTCTTGGTATTTAGATTTATGAGGCATAAATAAATAACCTAGCACAAAAGTCTTGAACTAAAAGACTTATGAGCGTATATCAATGTAATAAATATCACAACGAATGTAGTCAGTGCAGTAGGGGGTACTTCCTACTATGCTGATGTACATACATTAAGACGAATTAATCGAGTAAAAATATTAACTACTAAAAATACTCCTCAACTAAATTAATTTTATTCAACTACAAAAAGTAAAGGCCAGTTAATCCTCTACCTGTTTAATGATGACCTGATAGACCCGATCTATTTTGCTCCTCAAAGGATTATGGATCGGTTGTGCAATGTCTTCATGTTTTGAGTATAGCAAGGAAAGGAATAGTGTATAAGACGAACTAATAATAATTATGGTCTTAACTTGTCTGGCCACCCATAATAATTTTTACTTAAATAGTAGATATAAGGAATTAATAAATATACAGAATGAAACCATCAGATTACTGCAAAAAATGGGTGACTCGGCGACATAACATACAACCTGGTGACTGGGGCTACAGGAAGCGATGTATTGATGAACTAATGCTAGCTACTGGATTAAAGTTTACGGCTATCAATAAATGGGGACCTGATCTAGATACTGAAGCGAACTATGTGCTACGGCTTCTGGACTATGCTGATTTGTTGAACGAAATGGAGCAGTGTGTAACAGAATATAACAAAATTCGAGAAAAATCAGGTAAATAAGTGCATATAAGGTACTATGTATTAATAGAAAAAAGAGCGAGTTAATCTGATTAACCATATCTCTCTTTGGGCATACATATAGTCGGGCTATTGCAGAGTTCGCACCTCTACAGTAACCCTGGCTCGAAAGTTAACCTTACTTAACTTAGGAGTTAATAAATGACCGTAGCACTCTTAAGGCCAATGAGTCCAGTTTGCGACTCAACATTGGCTGATGATATTCAATTGATAATTGATAATCTTGACGAAAACATCTACGACATTGAGCAAGATTATCAAAAAAACTTGGGATGCGAGGTAATTCTGATAGACGATCGCTCCCAGCATTGGCAGATAGAAATCCACAAAGACCTCAAAGATAACATTATTGTGGAACTTCTCCATCAAAAAT
>JASJEE010000278.1 GCA_030064835.1 Microcoleaceae cyanobacterium MO_207.B10
GGACCTACAGGACCCGGAGCACCAGCGGGACCTACAGGACCTAGTGGACCAGGAGCCCCAGGAACACCAGCCGGACCTACTGGACCTACTGGACCAATCGGACCCGGAGCACCATCTAATCCCGCAGCCCCAGGAACACCAGCGGGACCTACAGGACCCGGAGCACCAGCGGGACCTACAGGACCTAGTGGACCAGGAGCCCCAGGAACACCAGCCGGACCTACAGGACCTACAGGACCAATCGGACCCGGAGCACCATCTAATCCCGGAGCCCCAGGAACACCAGCGGGACCTACAGGACCCGGAGCACCAGCGGGACCAGGAGCACCAGCGGGACCAGGAGCACCAGCGGGACCTACAGGACCAGGAGCACCAGCGGGACCAGGAGCACCAGCGGGACCAGGAGCGCCAGTTACTAATGGAATTGGAACTTCTACAAATTGATTAGGAACAAAAGTTGGTCCTTCAATCAACTCACGAGCAGGTACATTTACCAGCTGTCCTGGTTGCAATATCTGTACTTCCGAAGGAGCAAACTGTGGCGGTTCTGGAATTACAGCAGGTGGAGTTTGTGAAATTTGTTGAGCTTGTAGTGATGTAGATGCAGATTCCTGTTTTTCTATTAATGCTAATACTCTATAAGGCTGACCATCTGGACTTACAGCGGTTACTGCTACATAACTTTGGTCACCTATTACAGTATTTGATATTCGTATTTCATTGAAAGATACCCCATTTAAGGAGTATGGAATCATAAACCCATCAAGACGATTATCGCCGAACCCGGCTATTATGTCTTCGGAGCTATTGTCTACATCTGGAATAAATAACTCTCTTAAATTTGGCGATCCTGTTACAGTTTCACCACTAGGCAAGTTAAATTCAATCTGATCTTGAAATAATACTGGGACTCCATCATTATCATTAGCGATCGCCTCTACACTGAAATCTTGGGCTTCTATTTCTTCTGGGCTTGTCAAAGCATCTCCAGAGAAAAATAGAACCATAGTTTCATTAGTTGGATCGGCACCTGGAAGAGGAACCGAAAATCCACTCGATTCCTGAAAAAGGTTAGAAAAATCCATGATTGGCCACTTTTTCTCAATAACGTAATTTCTTACAAATTATAAGTGAGGATTTCACTTTTGAAAATAACAATTTTGGAATATTTCTATAGACTGTAGTACGCAAATCTAAACAGTTACATATTTATCAAATACCCAAAGAATTATTGTCTCCCCATATAAATTTTTTTTGTAGCCAAAACTGGAAATCATTCAAACTTAAATTTGATTTTGAAACAGATTTTATCTCCCACACTTCAACAACTAATTTTTTCTAAAACCAGCTTGCCATGGCATTTTCATAAATAACAACACATCATATAACATTCCAACTTATAATTAATTTTAGTCCCAATATTTTACTCAACTCTCATATCAAATCGTAAAATACTGTTAACTTTTATGTATATTTAAAAAATCAAAAATCCAAAATTTAAAGATTTACAAAAAAGGCTTTAACAGCTATTTAATTAGCTAAAAATAAATCATTAAAAATAGTTGACAAGACGTTAGAATTTTTCTAAAGTTCCCTGATTACAGAATAGGAATAGTTAAGATTTTCTGTTTGAACTTTAATCTAGAATTTACACTGAACCAAAATGACCAACTCAACAGACATTGCAACTTTGGCACGCTGGTTAGCAGCAGACTTTAGTAACCAGCAACAAGCCTTTGAAAATCCGCCCTTTTTTGCCCATATTCGCGTTTGTATGCGTCCACTTCCCTATGAACTGCTCGATGGACTCAGCCTTTATTTAGAACAAGCTTATGACATCAACCTCAATCAACCCTACCGAGTCCGTATCCTGAAGTTAGTACCAGCAGAAGACCATATAGATATAGAAAACTACGCTATTGACCAAGAAAAAACATTTTATGGAGCTTCTCGCGACCCTCAACGTTTAGAAAATCTTAAAATAGAACAAATCAACAAACTTCCCGGTTGCAACTTCATCACAAAATGGACAGGTAACTGTTTCAAAGGCCAAGTAGAACCAGGAAAAGCTTGTACCGTAGTTCGGAAAGGCAAAATCACTTATCTAGACAGTAACTTCGAGATAGATGAACACAAATTCATTAGCCATGACCGAGGACGTGACCCCGAAACTGATGAACACCTCTGGGGAGCGATCGCCGGACCATTTGAATTCGTTCGTTGGGCCAGCTTTGCCGACGAGGTTCCTATATAAAACGTTCATAAAGTGTCAATACCTGATAAATTAACCCAATATCAGTAAGCAAGATTCAAAGTAAGTTTATGAAAGTCCTGGTCATTGGTGGCGACGGCTACTGCGGTTGGGCAACCGCACTCTACCTTTCCAATCGAGGTTACGAAGTAGGTATCCTAGACAGTATGGTTCGACGCCACTGGGATATGCAACTCCAAGTCGAAACCTTAACACCTATTGCTCCTATTCAACAACGCATCCAACGGTGGAAAGATAGCACCGGCAAAAAAATTGACTTATATATAGGAGATATCACCAACTACGACTTCCTGAGCAAAACATTACATCAGTTTGAACCAGAAAGCATAGTCCACTTTGGCGAACAGCGTTCTGCTCCCTTTTCTATGATTGACCGGGAACACGCTGTTATGACCCAAACAAATAATGTTGTGGGTACCCTAAATATTCTTTATGCAATCAAAGAAGATTTCCCAGACTGCCATTTGGTTAAACTAGGGACAATGGGAGAATATGGCACGCCCAATATAGATATTGAAGAGGGTTACATTACCATCGAACATAATGGGCGCAAGGATACTCTTCCCTATCCCAAACAACCAGGGTCTTTCTATCATCTCAGTAAAGTTCACGACAGTCACAACATTCACTTTGCCTGTAAAATATGGGGCATCCGCGCTACAGACCTCAATCAAGGAGTAGTATATGGCCTCCGAACAGAAGAAACAGGTATGGATGAATTGTTGATTAACCGTTTGGACTATGATGGGGTTTTTGGTACTGCTCTCAATAGATTTTGTATTCAAGCAGCTATAGGCCACCCACTAACTGTTTATGGAACTGGTGGCCAAACTCGTGCTTTCTTAGATATTAGAGATACAGTCCGTTGCATGGAAATTGCGATCGCTAACCCCGCAGAAGCAGGTCAATTCCGAGTCTTTAACCAATTTACAGAAATGTTTAGTGTTGGAGACCTGGCAATGATGGTTAAAAAAGCAGGTATTGCTATGGGATTAGATGTAGAAATTAACAATCTTGATAATCCTAGAGTAGAATTAGAGGAACATTATTTCAATGCGAAAAACACAAATTTGCTAGACCTTGGTTTAGAACCTCATAAGTTATCTGATTCTCTGTTAGATTCTTTGCTGAACTTTGCTATTAAGTACAAAGAAAGAGTCGATAAAGATCATATTTTACCCAAGGTTTCTTGGCGTAGATAAATTTTCTGTCAAAAACATAGAGGTAATAGTTTTTGCTATTACCTCTAGTTCGTTAAATTATTTTTCAAAATTAAAGAAGTGCTCGCTACTGATATAAATGAATTCAGGAGCTAATTTTTTGCAACAACTAAATTTGTTTGATACCAAATTCAATAAAGCAAGGATAAAAATATTTACACTTGTTCAGTTTAATTCCTGCCACCTAACACCTAACACCTAGAAACCAAAGAATGTAGCAATATTTTTTGAAAATGGTATGAGAATATCTTAATCCTAATCATAATACTGACTACTATCTACTATAAAATTTAGATAACCTATTTGAGGTCTATTTAATCTAAGTTTAAAAAGTAAAGTTGGGAATGTGGGAACGGTGAGAAGTGTGGCGAGCAATTTTAAAGATAGATGCCTATTTTTTTCCTATTTTTGATAACTTATAAGTCGATTTTTATGATTCAGAATAGAAAAGAAAGCATCACGGACAAAGATATTAGATGGGTTTTATATAGCATTCTTCTGGGCGTTGGTAAATCAAGAGATGAAAATTTAAAAGTAATCTGTTTTTAATACCTCTAAATATTTAACTAGATTAACTGGTGGGTATCACCCATCGTAGAAAATCATCCCACCAATTACCAACGCCTTCTTCTGGGTAGTTGTGAAAAAAATATCCTAGAAAAAGGGAATAGGGAAAAGAGAACAGGAGTAAGAGTTTCATGATTTTGATCTATTTTTTGATTTGGTAGAAATAATTTAGGATTGCGATAGCTTAACTGCTACTATTACAAAGTAAAACTTTTGGGCTTTGATGAATGATTATATGATTTTTAGTAGGGGCGGTTCATGTTTGCGCAGCATTCCGGAACAGAAATCGCCCCTACAGTAGTTAGTAGTTAAAATAGCTCTTTTTCTTACTATCAATTTTACTTCGATCCGAATTTCATACCTTATTTCAGCAATCCTAACTTTGGCTTTACTCCAGGTAATTATAAGCAAGAAAATACTATGCAGTTAATAAAGCTTACTTACTATGAAACTAGCGACGGAAACCTACTTAACTCAAGTCAGTAATTGGCCGAATCAAGGCAAACATATATTAGCGCAATTTGATGAAAACTCTATAGTTGTCTATCAAGCATATAAACCAGAAATAGGTGATTTTGCAGCCTCAAAAGGTTATTTTGGTGGTGAATTTAGCCTGAGTAGAATGAGTTGGATTAAAACTAACTTTTTGTGGATGATGTATCGTTCTGGATGGGGAACAAAAACAGAGCAAGAGTTAATTCTCGCTGTAACTATACAACGGGAGAAATTTGATGAAATTTTAGCAAATGGAGTACATTCAAAATTTATTTCAACTATCTATAATACTCAAGAGGAATGGAAAAAAAGTTTAAAGCGATCGCCTGTAAGATTACAATGGGACCCAGACCATAATCCTATGGGTGCAAAACTGCAAAGACGAGCAATTCAATTAGGACTAAGCGGTCAAATACTAAAAAATTATAGCCGAGATTGGATTATCAATATTGAAGATATTACAGAATTTGTAAAACAGCAACGGAGCAATAGAGAACCTAGCCAATGGAGTGAATTAATTACGCCGATAGAAAATGTCTATCTAGTCAAGAATTATCAGATTTTTAACAAACTGGGATTATCAATTTCTGACTAACTTAAATAAATCAACGGATTTTATATTACTCCAATAAATATTAATGTTTAAAGCTTACAAATAAATTTCTAAAAATTTATCTATCAAATAACGTAAGCATTCCGCAGGAAAAGAGGCGAGCTGACTGCGGAATCCTTACCAAATAACTAAATCATCAAAATCTATTCTGAAACAACTTTACCCCAACCCTATCATAAACTAAGAACTTTACTAGAACAACAAAACTGGCAAGCAAGCGACATAGAAACTCCTCGTTTGATGCTAGAAATTGTTAGTAAATAAGAAACAAATTATTGGGAGATTTCAGATTACGAAAATTTTCCCTGCCAAGACCTGAAAATTCTCGATACCCTTTGGATAAATTACAGTCAAGATAGATTTAGTTTTTCTGTACAAAAGCGTATCTATGAAAATATTGGTGGTATTCCTGATGGTAGAATAGATGGCAAACTTTGTGAAAAATTTGGCGACCGACTTGGTTGGCGTTCTAATAATAGTTGGTTTTATTATAATCAACTTAGATTTTCTATCGTTGCTCCTATCGGTCAATTACCTTGATTTTGGAGTCGGATAAAAAAGGGAAAGTCAAAGTAAAAATCAAAATAATTTAGATTAGGAAAGAATATTGATTGATGGTTTAGCCGGATTCGGTCGTTTATATGAAAATTTATTAGCAAAAGGAAAAAAAACCGAGGATATTTATTAGTTAGAGGAGCGCTTTTTTGGGTAACTTTCTACAACAGAACCATAATTAGATGTAATTTATCGGAATAATTATAATCTGAGAAACCATCTATAGTTGTAAGTATTTTCTTCGGAATACTGCGCCAACACCTATTAGTCTCAACTATCAGCAATAATCTAACAATCTCTGCATAGTTTGTAACAATTCAAAAACTATAAATAAACCCCAAAACTCTTACCCATTCCCTCGAAACCTATTCCCAAAAAGCAGTAATATTTTACGCACAAATCGGCGTTGCACAGTGAAGAATGATTCTGGATTTTGGCTGCTTGAATTTGAGATTGGGGAATTACTAAAATGATTAGTTAATGGTTTTTTTCAGTCAAAGTCCAAGCCAATTTTTTGCAGTATCATTCCATAATGTGCAACCTCCACAAATCAAATATGATTGCTATGTACCAAGCTTAAGGGCTTACTCTAAATGTATAGAGGCTTTAAAGTCGGCTTTTGTCGTAATATTTAATTTTGACTTAATTAATAAAGCCTTGATCTAAAACTAAAATAAATATCTGATGGCTTACCTATAATTTAGTTTAATCGCTCATCTCAAAACTCATATCGAAACAAAACTTCCTAGCTATCTACTAATTAATTAATTAATTTTATTCAAAGTTTCTGATAATCTTATAACTTGCCAAAACTTTACCAAAACTCAAACAATTACAGATTTTTACGATCGCCCGACCCCAAATTCTGAGATGATAAATAAACTAAGATTATCCAACCCCTAACTAATATTTTCCCAACTCAATATATTTATGAGGATAGCCCTTTTTACCGAAACCTTTTTACCAAAAATAGATGGTATAGTTACCCGTCTGTGCCATACTGTTGAACATTTACAACGATCTGGCGACCAAGTGCTAATATTTTCTCCAGAAGGAGGAATTACAGAATATAAAGGATCGAAAATTTGTGGCATTGAAGGTTTTCCCCTACCTATGTACCCAGAGCTAAAATTAGCCATACCAACTCCAACTATCGGAAATCAGTTAGAACTATTTAAGCCAGATATAATTCATGTAGCTAATCCAGCAGTTTTGGGTTTAGGGGGCTTATACTATGCCAAAAAATTTCAAATTCCACTTGTGGCATCCTATCATACCCACCTACCTCAATATTTACATCACTATGGTTTAGGAATGCTCGAAGGGTTACTGTGGGAATTACTTAAATCTGGCCATAACCAAGCAGACTTAAATCTTTGCACCTCTACAGCAATGGTAGAGGAATTGAGCAATCACGGCATTGAGCGAGTAGACCTTTGGCAACGTGGAGTTGATACAGAATTATTTCAGCCCCACCATGCTAGTCAAGAAATGCGCGATCGCCTCAGTCAAGGTAATCCAGATAGTACAATCCTATTATATGTTGGGCGTTTAGGTGCAGAAAAAGAAATTGACCGGATTAAACCAATTCTCGAAGCTATTCCTAATGCTTGCCTAGCCCTTGTAGGAGATGGCCCTAATCGGCAAACCCTAGAACAACATTTTGCTGATACTCCGACTCATTTTGTCGGGTATCTTAGAGGTCAAGAATTGGCCTCTGCTTATGCTTCAGCAGATGCCTTTATTTTTCCATCTCGGACAGAAACTCTTGGACTTGTACTGTTAGA
Source organism: Microcoleaceae cyanobacterium MO_207.B10 (assembly GCA_030064835.1). Lineage (GTDB taxonomy): Bacteria > Cyanobacteriota > Cyanobacteriia > Cyanobacteriales > Microcoleaceae > JASJEE01. Next base: position 7,510 of record JASJEE010000278.1, read on the forward strand.
AGCAATGGCCGCAGGAACCCCAGTAGTAGCTGCCAATTCTGGAGGAATTCCTGATATTGTTACAGATGGAATCAATGGTTATTTATTCGATCCTGCTGATGAGGGAGGAGCCATTACAGCAACTCAGAACCTTGTAGCCCACTCAGCAGAACGAGAAACCCTACGCCAAAATGCCAGAGCTGAGGCTGAACGATGGGGATGGTCAGCCGCTACCCAACAGTTAAGAAAATATTATCAGGAAATTATTTCAGCTCATTCAATTCCATCAGCAGCATAGCCCAAACTATTGACTTACGAAAATAATGCCCTCTCTTTAGATAACATAAGGAGAGAGCATTATTAACTATAGTCCTAGACAATAGCATATTTGGATAGTTTAACGTTTGTGCAATAATTGCCTTGAGAAAATAAATCGGGACAAATTGAAATCTTCCAGTAAGTGCAACGTCGGGACAACCTGCTATTCCCTACCATCACTCAGACGAGCTTTCTGCTTCTAACGCACCTGCCTCGAAGGTCGAACCTCTTTTCTGTCTTACGGTCGCTCCACAGACTGATACTGCTAGCCTAGCAGCATTATTATTTTTACTATAGTATACTATTGTCAGAAATGCAACATTGATTGGTTTTCATCCCGACGCTCCCCTCCCCGTCGTTTCCAAGGGCGGTTAGGGGGGATAGAGAGCGCGGGTCGAGTGCCAACGTTTAGATAAACTTAAGTTGGAGCCATTTAACCTAAAGGCAACACATTTCAAATGACATTCTCGAACGCTGCTGGTAGCATTCTGGCAACATTGACTCAAGTCGATCGTATGGGTCTACTGGCAACTCGCGTCAAAGATTTGCCAGTTGGAGAATTTGTCTGCCTACTAGATTTTATCACTGCAGAATTCCATCAATATCTCCGGGCCATCGATTTAATTAATAATGAAGGTATTGAAACTCTACTAGAACAACTATTAGATGCCTTTACTGTCAAAATTGGTCAAATCCTGAAAGCCGATCAAACTACTATTTTCTTAGTTAACCAAGGTAAGAATCAACTTTGGTATAAGAAAGTTGATAAAAATACAGGTAAGTCTCAAGAATATCACTTGCCCATCAATGTGGGAATTTTAGGCCATGTGGCGACCACGGGAGAAGGACTGAACATCTCTGATGCCAAAAGTCACCCCCTCTTCAATGAAGAGATAGACCAACCTACAGGTTATGATACTCGTACTATCCTTTGTATGCCAATCTTTAGTACCACCAATTCTCAAAAACCAGTGGCAGTGGTACGACTACTGAATAAAGCCAACAATCTTTCTTTTGATCAAGAAGACGAGCAACAATTTCGCTCTTTTGCAGACTCAATGGGCGTTATTCTCGAAAGTTGTCAATCTTTCTATGTTGCAGCTCGTAACCAGCGAGGAGTATCAGCATTACTCAAAGCTACAACAACATTAGGTCAAAGTCTGGACTTAGAAACAACTTTAAGAGCTGTGATGGATCAGGCCCGGAATTTGATGCAAGCAGATCGTAGCACTTTGTTTCTACTTAGTAAAGAAACAAATGAACTGTGGACTAAAGTAGCAACAGCAGATGAAAAAAAAATGATGGAAATCAGAATTCCGGCAAATCGTGGTATAGCTGGTTATGTTGCTTCAACTGGACAAACTCTGAATATTCCTGATGCTTATATAGATCCTCGTTTTGACCCTAGTACAGATCAAAAAACAGGTTATCAAACAAGAAATATTCTCTGTATGCCTGTTTATAATGCTAAAGGAGAATTGATTGGGGTAACTCAGTTAATTAATAAACATCAAGGTAGTTTTACAAGTTCTGACGAAAAGTTTTTATTAGCTTTTAATGCTCAAGCAGGTATCGCTCTTCAAAATTCTCAACTGTTTGAAAATGTTTTAGTAGAAAAACAATATCAGAAGGATATTTTACAAAGTTTGTCTGATGTTGTAATTTCTACAGATATGCAAGGCAGAATTGTGACTATTAATGGAGCAGCATTAGAAATGTTAGGCTGTCCTATTGACCAAGAAGTAAAAGGTAAAACCAATAGACAAATTTGGGAAGAAAAACTTGTTGGTAGATATGTATGGGAAGTCATACCAATTGAAAATTTACAGTTCCGTTTAGAAGACAGTCTTAAACACGGTACTAGACAGTATGTTCCAGAGCAAAATTTAAGATTAGGAACACTTATAGTCAAAGAAAATGAAGATGATTCAGAAGAGACTTATGTTTTAGCAGTTCCCGATTCTATTCAACCTAATATTTATCTTCCTTGGGGAGAAAAAAAACCAAGAAATAAAACTATTAATCAAGTTCAAAATAATCATCAAAATCTCAACTTATCAATACATTTATCAGAACTTGATCAAATATTAGAACGTAGTCTGAATTTAACAGTTAATCCTCTGACTAATCCTGAAGGTGGTGTGCGTGGTGGTTTGGTAGTTCTTGAAGATATTAGTCGTGAAAAACGAATGAAAAATGCCATGTATCGCTATATGACACCAGGGGTAGCAGAGCAAGTAATGGCATTAGGTGAAGATGCTTTACTTGAAGGAGAACGTAAAGAAGTAACTGTTTTATTTTCTGATATTCGAGGTTATACAACTATTACAGAAAATCTAGAAGCGTCTGAAGTAGTTAAGCTTCTGAATCAATATTTTGAGACAATGGTAGAGGCAGTATTTGACCATGAAGGAACTCTGGATAAGTTTATTGGGGATGCTTTGATGGCGGTTTTTGGGGCACCATTATCTTTAGAAAATCATGCGTTAATGGCAGTTAAAACAGCTTTAGATATGCGGATTCGTCTCCAAGAATTTAATAAATCTCGTCCTGGTGAACCACAATTTAAAATTGGTATCGGGATTAGTTCAGGAGAAGTAGTATCTGGTAATATTGGTTCCCAAAAACGAATGGATTATACAGTAATTGGCGATGGGGTAAATTTGAGTTCCCGTTTAGAAGCAATTACTAAAAAATATGGCTGCGATATTATTTTAAGTGAGTTTACTTATCGGCTTTGTGCTGATTATATTTGGGCAAGAGAGTTAGATAAAGTTAGAGTTAAAGGTAAGCAAAAAGGAGTGAGTATATATGAGTTAATTAGCCCACGTTCTCAACCTCTTGATTCTGAAACAGAGCAATTTTTAGAATTTTATATTAAAGGTAGAAAAGCTTATATGGCAAGAAAATTTCCCCAGGCAATTAGTTATTTTAAAAGCGCTCAAAAAATTAGACCGGAAGATGAAGCTGTGGGTATACATATTCAGCGATCGCTTGACTATATCAAAACTCCTCCATCAGATAATTGGGATGGCATCCATACAATGAAAACTAAATAGTATATATGGCATTCCTCAGCGTTGTTGTGAAAAAAATATCCTAGAAAAAGGGAACTGGGAACTGGGAAAAGGAGTAAGGGTTTGAGGATTTTTATCTATTTTTTGATTTGTTACAAATAATTTAGGATTACTATA
>JASJEE010000270.1 GCA_030064835.1 Microcoleaceae cyanobacterium MO_207.B10
GCTACAGTCATTCTTTAGTTTTAGGGAAAACTTTACTAGGAATAGAATAAAAATTAAAGATAGATGTATCTCACTAAATCTGAGAAGCCCTATATTAATATTATAGTAATCCCAATTATCTACGATTAATTAAATATACTAAATCCGCTACTCAAAATTACCTGTTTCAAATTCCTCTCTAACCCTTCTGCATTCTAACCTCAGCATAATTGCTTTACCTTAATAATAAAGCTTCTCTTAAACCAGGTTTAGTATTAGATATTAATATTATGAAAAAAAATTCCTAGTGGAATATTTAACCTAAAATACTGCCTTAGAATTGTCATTGCGTTAGCGGAGCTTTGCGATAGCAAACGACATTTTTTGCGGAGCATTCCGTTAGGGAAGCAATCTAAGTACGAGTTTTATATTGCAATATTTAAGATGAAACAATCCAGTAGATTGTTAGTATTCCGTCTTTTGTTAATCATAAATATTTTGAGGTGATAAAAATTTATCAACATTAATTCTGATTTTCTAAAAAAGCCTGATTGTCAGGGTATACAGCAGAAACAAGGCAAGAGTTTCAATCCTAATTTTTCCAGTTTGTTTATCAAATATTTTTGTCTTAATGCCTGATTTTTAATCCTAACATTACCAACTTTCTGAAACTTCTATATATTTCACTACTTCAAGTCTTGATTTTACCGAAAATTTTTGCTCTAAAGCCTTTTACTTTAATACCATTTCTCTGTAACAATGCGCTTAATAATTGTTTCTCAAACCTGATTAAACTTACTATTCTTATCTTTATATTCAGGGCAACTTCATGGATAAAAGGTATAAGGGAATAAAATAAAGAGAATATTCCAAATTTAAAGCCTCCTGATTATAGAGGTACTGATAACTGATAACTGAAATGACAGCTTTAGACAAACTTTATTCTAGATTTTAGATATAAAAAATCTCTAGATGAAGAAATTCCTTACTAAACCCAAGAAATGCTCACTGACAACTTACGATTAACCACTATGACACTAAAATTTAGAACTTAAAATCTCAAACAACTCTTCATATGGTAGAACTAACACCTAATCCCTCATTTAGCTTGACAATTCGCCTCGAAACTCCTAACCGAGCTGGAATGTTGGCCAGTGTAACCCAAGCAATCGCATTAGTCGGAGGTAATATCGGCCACATTGATTTACAAGAACAAAATCGCAAAATCACCATCCGGGAAATTACAGTCGATGCTTATAGTACCGAACACGCCGAGAAAATAGTCCAAGAAGTAAAAGCACTACCAGAAATCAAAGTAGTTGATGTCTATGACCGTACCTTCAATTTACATCGTGGCGGAAAAATCACAATTCAGGGAAAAATACCCCTCAAATCCCAAGCAGACTTATCAATGGCCTATACTCCAGGAGTAGGTCGGGTTTGCAAAGCAATTGCAGAAGACCCCGAACAAATTTACAATCTTACCATTAAACAAAATACAGTTGCCATTGTTACAGACGGTAGTGCAGTTTTAGGATTAGGCAACCTTGGACCTGGAGGAGCTTTACCTGTTATGGAAGGTAAGGCTATGCTATTTAAAGAATTTGCGGGAGTAGATGCTTTTCCTATTTGTCTAGCTACTCAAGACACTGATGCTATTGTCGAGACAGTGAAAAATATTGCCCCTGTATTTGGTGGGGTTAACTTAGAAGATATTGCTGCCCCCCGTTGTTTTGAAATAGAAGCCAAGCTAAGAGAAATATTAGATATTCCAGTATTTCACGATGACCAACATGGTACAGCAATAGTTAGTTTAGCTGCCTTAATCAATGCTTTAAAATTAGTCAAAAAATCTCTAGAAGATATTCGTATCGTTATTAATGGAGCTGGTGCTGCAGGAATAGCGATCGCTCGTCTGTTGCAAAAAGCAGGAACTAAGAATATTTGTCTATGTGACTCAAAAGGTATAGTTTCCAAAAATCGTAGTGACTTAAATCCAGAAAAACAAGAATTTGCTGTTGAAAGTTCCGGGTCACTCGCAGATGCGTTAGTAGGGGCTGATGTTTTCTTGGGTGTGAGCGTCCCCGGAGTAGTTTCCCCCGAAATGGTACGTTCTATGGCCAAAGACCCCATTGTATTTGCTATGGCCAACCCCATCCCCGAAATCCAGCCAGAGTTGGTAACGGGAGATGTGGCCGTAATGGCTACAGGTAGGAGTGATTATCCCAATCAAATTAATAATGTTTTGGCATTTCCAGGAATATTCAGAGGAGCTTTAGATTGTCGGGCTACTACCCTCACATCTACAATGTATTTAGAAGCAGCTAGAGCGATCGCCTCATTGGTCAAACCTTCAGACCTTGACAAAGAACATATTATTCCCTCCGTATTTGACACAAGAGTAGCAACTGCCGTTGCTGGTGCGGTGGCCCATGCTGCCCGCCAAGAAGGTGTAACTATTTAATTCATTTGATTTGCAACTCACATTCGCCTTTATGGTAATTGCCATAAATCGCTTTTGTGAAAAAAAGTGAGACCCCAGGGTCTCATTTTTTATGAAAATCAAATAATTTTTTTTTCATCTCTCAGAAAGTTACCAAAAAAGATATTACAGAGTAAATATTAAAGTTATAAAATCCGACGCGATCTGAAAAAATATAGAATAGATAAAATAGAGAAAATCATCAATGATAACTACAAAATCTATCGGCAGGAAATCTCGCAGAGTTCCAATATTTGAAAGGATCATGGTACTTTTAGTCCTAGTGAATTTTATCCTAGTGCTATTTGATCTGACCTATATTAGCTTTCGTGATTTTTATTTTCAGCATATTCACATAATCACAACAAAATATGATTCCATAAAAGGAATTGAACCGAATAGAGATACAAAACAATATGTAGAAACCTTTGCAGAAATAAAAGAACAATTATCTCCCTCCATGGCACCTTCATCAGTAGAAGAAACCTTGGCAGAATTAAGAGAACTTAGCGTAGAAATGATTAATCAAAATCCTTTCGCCGTTGCCAATAAAAGTGGTTCCTTAGAAAAAATTAAAAATCGGATGAGAGACCGAATTCCTAACCCAGAAGATTCGGCAAAAAAATCATTTATAACCTTCTGGAGTCAAGAATATTTAACTAGAGAAGGATGGATAGAAGAAATTACATGGTTTGAATCAGAAATACTACCAATAATTGAGAAAAATTATTATCGAAGCATCGGCGAAAGTGGGGGAATGACAGACTATTTTTACAGAATTGACCTACCATTCATAATCATATTTTGTTTAGAATTTTTAGGAAGAACATACCTAATCAGTCGCCGTCATCAAAGCGTAAACTGGCTAGAAGCCACCCTATGGCGTTGGTATGATATTTTTCTACTACTACCATTTATCAGAATTTTGCGGATAATTCCAGTTACTATCCGCCTAAATTATGCTCAAATTATTGACCTCGAACCAGTAAGGGCACAAGCTAGTCGAGGCTTTCTAGCTTCAGTCGCTCAAGAATTAACAGAAGTAGTAGTAATGCAAGTAATTAATCAAGTACAAAGAGATGTAAAAACAGGTGAATTAGCAAAGCGAATATTTTCATCTCAAGAGCGAAGTTATATTGATATAAATAATATCAACGAAATCGAAGCGATCGCTACCAGATTAATACAATTAACTGTCTGTAAAGTAATACCTCAACTGCAACCAGATATAGAAGCTCTCATCCGTTATAACGTAGAAAAAATATTTGAAGAATCACCAGCAATTCAAAGATTTCAGCAAGTACCAGGAGTAGGAAATTTAGCAAATCAACTATCAGAAAGATTAGTCAAAGAATTATCAAATATTGCTACTGAAGGACCTCAAAATGCCTATGAAACAGTTAAGATTGCAATGGCAGATCCAGTAGGAACCAAATTATCGAACCAATTAGTTAAAAACTTTGGCAAAGCACTAGGTACAGAATTACAACAAGAGCATACCTTAGAAGAACTTCAATCCTTAGTATCAGCCTTTTTAGAAGAAGTGAAAATTAACTATGTAATGCGGATGACTGATGAAGATGTGGAGAAAATTTTAGAACAAACCAGACAATTACAACTTAAGGCGAATAAATCCCAAGATGCTAAATCTTAACCTCAGCATTCCGAAGGAAATGGTTAAATCCTAACTGAGATTACCGAAAAAAGGGAACGCACACCAAGTAGGTTGAAAAATCAAGACCAAATATCCATCCCACACCTCCCACACTTCCCTCTCTCTTTTGAAATAGATCTTAAATGGGTTCTCTTCTCCCTCACCATCAACAATATTGGCGTATGGATAAACTGTGGCAAAAATTTTTGATACAATAATAAACAAATTGCTGGGGTACCAGTTAATCAGACAAAAATCAAGGGTCGAGCAAAATTAGCCTGCCGAAGGCGGGTTTCTGCCTGTAGACGCTGTTTCAGACCAATAGAGACTTTCCTATCTAAAGGCTGGTGGCAGAAGCAGGAAGCCCAAGGCAAACAGCGTTTGCTATTGGGTACTTCACTGTTAACAATTGTCAACGGGGAGTGGGTAAAGCCCACTTTTTTTGTTGCATTTGTCCCATGAGTCATCCATTAATACCACAAATTATCAACTTTGCCACTCCTATTGCAGAATCTCTGGGATTGGAATTAGTGGCAGCAGTGTTTCACACAAACCATAGGCCCCCAGTGCTGCGCTTAGACATTCGGAACCCTAATCAAGACACAGGTCTAGATGACTGTGAACGGATGAGCCGTGCTATCGAAGAAAAACTAGATGCAGCAGAAATAATTAATGAACCCTATGTACTAGAAATATCCAGTCCAGGTATTTCTAAGTTCATGAATAACGATAGAGATTTTATTGCCTTTAAAGGGTTTACTGTAACTGTTAATACTTCTGATCCCTATAAAGGTAAAAATCAGTGGACTGGACAATTAGTTAGTCGTGACCAAACAGCAGTTTGTATAAATCAAAAGGGGCGACAGGTGAGCATTCCTCGTTCTCTCGTTAGCACCGTCGAATTGCAAGAAGGAAAGTAGTAATTAACAGAGATCAAAAAATTCAGAGGGACAAATATTATGAAGTTACAGGTTAGTAAATTTGATAACTTGAGAAAAACAAGCCCCATACTTCATATATGTCCCTTTTTCTAATTTTCTCAATTTACTATCTCTAAGCTCTCAAAAAACAAAAAATACTTAAATTGAGTATTCCGATTATTAACACCTTAGTTTTACTAAGATTTAAACAAATTCGCCTCATTAACTAGAATTTAGAAAAATTTAGAGGATAAAAATTATGTCAAAGGTTAATTTGCCTGGACTTCAGGACATGATTGAAAATATTAGCAAAGAGCGCAACTTACCCAAACAAGCAGTTGAAGCTGCTTTACGGGAAGCTCTTTTAAAAGGGTATGAACGTTATAGACGCACTCAACGTATAGACGGTATAAATTTTACAGACGATTACTTTGAAAATTTTGAAGTAGAGTTGGATGTCGAAGAAGAAGGATTTCGGGTTTTGGCCACTAAAACCATCGTTCAAGAAGTAAACAACCCAGACCATCAGATAGCATTGCTAGAAGTGATAGAAGTAGCACCCGAAGCTCAGGTAAATGACACAGTATTTTTAGATGTAACACCCGCTCAAAATGAATTTGGTCGCATGGCTGCCATACAAACTAAACAAGTATTAGCTCAAAAGCTTCGGGATCAGCAACGTAAGATGATTCAAGAAGAATTTCAAGACTTAGAAGGAGAAGTGCTACAAGCTAGAGTTCTCAGATTTGAAAGACAATCAGTTATCTTAGCTGTAAGTAGCGGTTTTGGTAGATCGGAAGTAGAAGCAGAACTGCCAAAACGAGAACAATTACCTAATGACAACTACCGAGCAAATGCTACTTTCAAAGTTAATCTGAAGCGAGTATGTGAAGGCTCAACTCGTGGGCCACAATTGTTGGTATCTAGAGCTGATGCAGGTTTAGTCGTTTATTTATTTGAAAATGAGGTTCCAGAAATTGAAGATGAAATTGTGAGAATTGTGGCAGTGGCCAGAGAGGCCAATCCACCTTCTCGTCATGTTGGTCCTCGTACTAAAATTGCAGTTGATACTTTAGAAAGAGATGTAGACCCTGTAGGAGCTTGTATTGGAGCCAGGGGATCGAGAATTCAGGTAGTGGTTAATGAACTAAGGGGCGAAAAAATAGATGTTATTCGCTGGTCTCCAGATCCGGCGACATATATTGCCAATTCTCTTAGTCCCGCTAGAGTAGATGAAGTCCGTTTGATCGATCCAGAGGAAAGGAGAGCTCATATTTTAGTTTCTGAGGATCAATTAAGTTTGGCTATCGGTAAGGAAGGACAGAATGTACGTTTGGCAGCTCGTCTTACTGGCTGGAAAATTGATATTAAGGATACTGCTAAATATGATTATGAGGCAGAAGACAGTAAAATAGCTGCTGAAGCATCTCGTCGTCAAGCATTAGCTGAAGAGGAAGAAGAAGAAGAAAATGAGCAGGATCAAATAGAGGATGTAGATACTGAAAATAGTGATTTTGATGAGTCGGATAATTCTGATGATTCTTTTGAGGAGGATGAAACTGAATATTCTGTAGAATTAAATGAGGTACAATCATCGTAAGTTTAATGGTTAAATTGTTACTCTAAATAATTTCAAAATCAGCTCTATAGGAATTCCCACAATGGTGAGGTACAAAATTCCTTTGTTTTAGGGAGTAGGGAGTAGGGAGTAGGGAGTAGATAAGAAGGGACAATAGGGAGGATAAAATCAGAAAAAAAAATGTAGCTCATCAGCTTGAGAAACGCTATATATAACTTAGATTATTAGCTAATATCATGTTAGGATAATCAGTTATAAATAAAATTTCAGCTCTGAGAGTAGAGAAAAGATATTACCGAATAATTAAGGTTCAAAGCCAACTAGATCAAGAGAAACAATGAATTTATTTTCCTTTTATTCAATCCTATCGGTTTTAGGGAGAGGTAATTATCAATTATCAATTATTGAAACTTCTACTTTTCTCCTGACTCCTTTCTCCAACAATTCTGACTCCTGAGGACTGAGGACTGAGGACTGACTCCTTGGTAATTATTTATAAGTATTCAACCGAACATGATATAATTCATTGATTAAATTATGATGGTTATTCAATAATCAATATTTTGTGACTCAGGGAAGATTTGATTAGTATGGTTAATATTTTTTGTACTATTTCTAATTAATCAGAACTTCTCTGAGTCTGAAGTTATTTTGTTTCTTGATTCGTTTCATAATATATAGCAATTACGGCAAATTCCAAGTATATGAAATATAGATATTAATGTTCAAAACTTTCTAGTGCTGGCATATTCACGGCTATGAGCGTGACTGAAAAAAGTGGAATCTACTGTATAAATTAGTTCTGGGATGAGGTTGTTTTCTTTTATTATTTATACACTTCGTCTATCTGAGTAAATGTTTCTAATTGCTATATATAGGAATTCTATTTGAGTCGTGTAAAAAATTTTAATTGCTTTGAGGGAACAGGGAATGGGGAAAAGCTAACAAGGAATAGTTTCAGTTTTCTTTATTGAGTTTTTCATTTGTCACAATCTATTTAGGATTACTATAAATTAGTATAAAATAATAATTTTACCAAGTCAAAAGCTGAAAATATAAATAAATTAACTAACAAAACAATTTCACATGAAACCAAATTATCGTCGATGCGTTAGTTGTAAAAAACTAGCTTCTAAAGAAGATTTCTGGCGAGTTGTGAGACTGAGTAAATCTTCTACTGTCAAATTAGATGAGGGAGAAGGTAGAGCAGCTTACATTTGTCCACAACCTGATTGTCTGAAAATAGCTCATAAAAAAAATAAATTAGGTCGCTCACTTAAAGCATATATATCTCCCGAAATATACCAGTCATTATGGGAACGTTTTAATTAACAAGTTTCTGCATCTTTAAATTTTCACAAGTAAGTAAAGTAATAAATATCAGATATCAAAACAGAAAATATACATCAGTCATAGAAACAAAAATAATTTTGTGTACTGACTTAATAATTTGTTATTGTGCAATCCCAACCTGTGCAACAGACCGTCCAATTATCAAATATAGTGTTTACGCGAAATTTTGATTAATTTGTATTCTCTCTAGCAGTTAGATATTTGATATATAATATATAACTTGAGCAAGTAATTAGGCTAATATTAGCATAACCAAAAAATTATAAATCTTGCTAATATATCAGTCCTGTTGCAAAAATAGCTGCGTCAAATAAATATTGGCCTAAAGCATTGAAATATCTAACTTGAGCATGATAATATACATAAAATATTTGAGAAAATAAAAAATAAAATTTGTCTAACGTCAACGACTATAGATATAGATCAAGGTAAAATTTCCTACTATTTCTCAGTATGGGACTAAAAATTAATTAAAATTTTAACAAATTGTCAGTGTTAGAGATAATTAACTAGATAAAATCTATAATAATTAGTAACTATTCCTGATCAATGCCGTTCAGTTACAAACTACGGAGATTACGAGTATAAAAAGTAATAATTTTGGTTATAATACCACAAAACAGCTCAAAAGTCAAGATTTTGTTGTATGTTAACCAAAATCAAAAAATCTTGGAAATTAGCGACGAATCCTGAAGTCAACTTGATAGAATAATCATCTACAAAAACAATCAATTCTTAGATTGTAGGTTTTGAATATAATTAATAATTAATATAGAAACCTATCTAGATGGTAGCTAAATAGTTGCTAAACTGAGTTGAAAATCAAAAGACCTTACTCATTAATAAAATTGAAAGGGAAGCTAGTATAATAGTTTAATAGTTTTAGTGTAGTCGTTAAATCAATATTATGACAATGTAAAAACAGATTGGTAAACAGAGGGTAGAGTGGATGAACAACGGAAAAGTAAGAATTTACGAACTATCAAAGGAATTGAATTTGGATAACAAAGATATATTAGCAGTGTGTGAAAAACTTAACATATCTGTGAAGAGTCATAGTAGCACTATTACAGAATCAGAAGCAGAAAGAATTAGAAAAATGGCGGAAAACTTACCCCACTCTCCCAGTAAATCTGCTGTTCCAGATCAAGGTAACTCTCAAAGTCAAGAGTCAATATCTAATCATAATGAACGGAAGAAACAGCAAATATTAGAAATACGAAAACCCAAGCCTGTTCTAGAAAAAGCTCAACAAAAACATCAAAGCAAAACGCATAATAACGGTCAATTAGTGGCAACTCCTCCAAAACCTCCCGCACCCGCATTGGATAATCAAGCTCAGTCTGTGGGTAAACCTAGACTAAATCCTCCCCTCAAGTCAGAGGGGCAAAAAACGCAGTCAGCACCAGAAGAAAGTAATAATTATGGCAATATCCCTCAAAATAGGTCATCAAACACTGATTATATTGCTCAAAAATCAGATACTGAAGAAGTAGCAGAAGTTCCAAAACTAGTAGGCCCACCTGCAAGACCCGCTCCTCCTACCTCAAATCGGAATCAGAGTAGCATTAGTAAGCCAACTCAGAAAAATAAAAAATCTAAGCCAGAAGGAAAAAGAAAAAGGAGTCAAGATCAAGATCAAAAAGTTCCTGTTTCAAAGAGACGTGAAAGGCCAGACAAATCAAATAAAGAAAATGTAGAAGTCTCTGTTCCAAGTCCAACTTCTGCTGAAAATTCTGGGAAGTCAAAACAAAAACACCGTGAGAAACCAACGGTAAAATCAAAGCAACTACCAGAATTAAATAGACCTCAACTAGCACCAAAACCAAAACTAACAAAATCTGTAGAAGAAGAAACAGTAGAAGAATTAGATCCAAATGAAAAAGAGGTAGTAGCAGAAGACGCAGCAGAAAATTTAGACTACGAAGTAGAAAAACCCAGACGAAAATCAGTATTACCGAACAAGCCGACTCCACCCAAAGCCAAGCGTGGTCAAAAATGGGAGGAGGAAGAGGAAGATACAAGTGAAATCATTCAGAAAAATGCTAAAGCTGCTGCAAAAGCCAAGCGCCTTCGTCCTAAACCACTGTTAGAAGAAGATGATGAAGAAGAGCTACAAGAAGTTCTTCATGGGCCAGCAACAGTAACAATGAGTTTGTCTTTGGCGAGGCCACCCAAACCCAAAAGCCAGGCTGCTAAAAATAAATCAACTTCAGGCACTAAAGCTCCTGATAAAAGCAAGAAATCTGCTCAATATCGAGAATCTGCTAAAAATGAAAGTAATGGGCAAAATAAGCAACCAGAAGCCCAGGCTCCAGAAAAACTGACCATTAATTCATCAATGACAGTTCAAGAATTAGCTCAAGCATTGGTGGTTCCTGAAACAGAGATTATCAGAAGACTGTTTATGAAAGGTATAGCAGTCAATATTACTGAAAGCTTAGATATTCCCACCATAGAAATGGTTGTGGAAGAAGAAGGAATACCAATAGAAATTCCAGAAGAGCAATCAGCAGCTAAGAAAACTGAAATGCTCGAAGATGCAGACTTGGAACGTCTGCAACGTCGTCCTCCAGTCGTAACAATTATGGGACACGTCGATCATGGAAAAACAAGTCTCCTAGACTCGATTCGTGCAACTAAAGTAGCAGCAGGGGAAGCAGGTGGTATTACTCAACATATAGGAGCTTACCATGTTGATGTGGAGCATGAAGACAAAATGCAGCAAGTAGTATTCTTAGATACTCCTGGTCACGAAGCTTTTACAGCGATGCGAGCTAGGGGAACCAGAGTTACTGACATTGCCATCCTCGTTGTTGCTGCCGATGATGGGGTTCAACCTCAAACTGTTGAAGCCATTAACCACGCCCAGGCTGCTGATGTTCCTATTATTGTTGCTATCAACAAAATCGATAAACCCGAAGCTCAACCTGAGCGGGTCAAGCAGGAATTAAGCGAATACGGTTTGGTGCCAGAAGAGTGGGGTGG
>JASJEE010000271.1 GCA_030064835.1 Microcoleaceae cyanobacterium MO_207.B10
AAAACTTAAATTTTATAACACAGAGCGTTTTCTATTTAATTATGCCTAGCTACTTATTAACTGATAAGTTTTAACTGACAACTGAAATGACTTTTTGTGAGATAGTTTGGTTTTTTAAAAAGCTTTTCAGTCCGGAATGCTCCGCAAACCGCACTTCTTTTATAAGGGGATGTTTTACCCCTCCTGAAATTAGACGACAAACTAGAAGTCGGGGATTTAGACCCAAGCTTTTCAGTCCGGAATGCTACACAAACAGACACCTAATTCATATGCACAAATTTTTAGGCTGATAGCTGATAGCTAATAGCTAATAGCTAGTTAATCTCTTCCCATTTAGCCATTTTTCATTGAGGGTGTAGAAAAGAAACTGAAGAAAATACCTGCTGCTATTGCTGCTCCTGCTAACCCAAGCAACACCGTCGATAAACCCAGAAAAGTTTCTGCTACCCCTACTAAAGCTAAAGGTAAACTTAGAGCAATATTAACCGCATTATTCTGGAGACCAAATACTTTTCCCCGCATTTCTTCAGGAGTTTCTGCTTGAACAGTAGTTTGCATTGGCACTCCCACTACTGCACCAAACATTCCTAAAATACCAATCAAAACCATAGCTACCCAAAACTCTTGATTAAGTATAGATAAACCTGCTAAAGAAGCTGCCATTCCGATAGATCCGATTAAACTAAGTTGGAAATGAGATAACCAATGTCCAAGTTGACCTACCATTCCAGCACCAATAGCCATACCTACTCCAGCAGCAGCTAATAATAACCCAAATTCTTCAGCCTCCATTCCAGGAATAATTTCTGCCAAACGTACTGCCAAAACTGCTAAAGCTGCAAAAATAGAAAATAAAACGATTTGCTGAATAATAGCATTACGAACTCGATGATGATTTTTCAGGTAACGTAAGCCATCTCGCAAGTCTGCCAGAATATTAGGTTGTTCCTTTTCTGTAAGGTCTTTCTGTTCCCCAGTTTTGAGTAATATTAATAGTAAACCAGCGATCGCGTAACTTCCTCCTACGACCAATTCTTTACCTAAAGCTTCCCCAAAACCAATTTTTGCTACTAAACTATCGGCAAATTCTAATAATGGGTCTCCTACTGCAAAGCCAATAATTACAGAAGCCATCATTGTAGTGGTGTAGAGAGAATTGGCAGAAAGTAGATGTCGCTTTTCCACAATTAAAGGAATAACCGCTTGTTCCGCTGGGGCAAAAAATTGAGTCAGGGTAGAAACTAAAAAAGTCAACAATAACATTAGGCAAAATCCCAGAGGTAAGTTGCCTAGATGAAAATCATTAGATAGCCACAATACTATTGGCAAAATCAGAACCAAACCACCTCTAACAATATTGGTCACAACTAAAACTACTTTTTTTGGCCACCTATCCACATAGACACCAGCTCCAGCTCCAAATAATACTGCCGGAATAGTAAAAGCAATCATAATTGCCGAGACCCATCCACTAATTGTTTGGCCTACTGCTTGGAAATTACTAGCTACAATGGCAATCATTAGTACCAGGTAAACCTTGTCTGCTAGTTGGGAAAATACTTGACCACTCCAGAGGGTTAAGAATTTACCATTTTTCAGCACTGGCAAAAGTCCACGTTCGGGTTCTTTCCCGACTAAGGATTCAGCCGAAATTGATTTTGGTTTGGGTTTAGGTTGATTTTCTTGTTTTCCTGTTGTTTTTAAATCTGGTTCTGATACTTGCATTTTTCATAAATGGATCATTATTTAATTAATATTTTACCAAATAATTAATATTTTATAATTAATATTTAAAGTTTCCTATACCAGAGAAAAAATAATTTTCAAAATGGTGTGTGATTAAGAAAGGAAAAAATAAAGTAAAGGGAGGAAAAAACAAAATTATATATTTTATTGATTAATTAGATAAATAAGTTTTGAAAAAAGCAGATAAACCATAATTAAAAATCTCTATTTTTTGTAGAAAAAATTAGCATCTGTAGAAAGGAGATGTGAGAGTCGAGTTGTTGTTTAAAATTCTAGAATATATAGGTATATATATTCCCTGATTTTTCAGTGATAAAGAGTTGTTAAGTATTTCTTCCTTTCTCTTCCCTGTTCTGTATTTCAATTTGATATTTTCTCAGATATTCAATCTGTAATTTTATTGTTTCTTTTAGAAATTTAATTTAATATTTTTAGCTTTTGCTGAAATACAATATTATCATGATTATCAGAAAAGATTATAAATTATTCTCTCTCCTGTTTTGCCTATTGCCTACTTACTCCGCGTCTGGTGGGTCTCCAGGTATCCGCGTCTCCTGACTCGGAGTGCGATACGATAACTAATTACCCGGATTCTATATTAGATAGCAATTATTGAAAGACAAAAATCCTTGCTTACAGCGGTTTTCAGATTGATAAACCACATCGTCACAACCAAAACCTTGTAGGGACGTTGCATGCAACGTCCCTACTGTGGTCTACTGAAATGAAAACCGCTGTAAGTAAATTTTCAAGCAGATATGAAAACCTTAATTATTTATACTAAATGTGTTTAATGCCTTAACAAAAAAAAGCTGATTGCTGATTACTAATAGCTGAATGCTTACATCACTTTTTCTGCTTCTCTTATAGATTCCAAGTAAGTATCAATCAGATTTGCCGAGCGAATAGAATAGCTTAAATGATATTGGCAATATTTTCTTAACAGCTTTTCTACTATTACCCAATCTTGATAAGAAGTTAGTTTTATCTCAGTATTTAGTTGAGGTTTTGCTAACTGCTGAAATAGTAAAAGTTGGTTGGCACTGAGAAAATTAGTAATTCTAGAAGCTGTATTTAATTGTGATAATTTTAACTCGGAAGATGAAGCTATGTCAGACTCAGAAAGTTGAATTATTCCTCCCTCATCTATACTAAATCCTACTTGCCAGTTTTGCTGATTAAAGTTTGGCTGTAATTGATTTCCTGTAACACAACATATCTGGACTTGGGGGGCAATACCTTCTATGGCTAATAGATGATAAATACCATGAGCTAAATATGCTATAAGTTGAGTATGCCAGAGTCTATCAGTTTTGTTTTGTAGTTTTTCTATACGTTCTAAATGTTCATTTAGTAAGTAGAAAAGCTCAGTTTGGGGATGTTCGCTGAGGGCTTGATGGAGGACTAATTCTGCTAGATATTGACCTGCTGCTAATTTTCCTAAGTTTTGACTGAGACCAGCATAGGATATAATAGTTTCTGCTTGATTAATTCTATCAAGCGATCGCCCTTTGGAAATTAATAATTGATTTACTACAAATATTTCACTTCTACCCCCCAGTTTTGATTTTGGCTTCCTTACTCCTGGGGCAACTACTCTAATCAAACCATATTCTGGAGTTAAAATAGTAAGTAGACGATCTGATTCTCCTAAAGGAATAGCTTTGAGATTTATTCCAGTTGCTTTGTAGATTTTAGTCATTGATTAATTTTAGGATTATAGCAGTTAGGGAATAATTAATAATTAAATAATGCTGTTATCCTGATTAAATTTATTTTTAAGACGGTGTGGCAGACAAATCGTAATAGGGAATATTTTGTTCATTTGAGAAAATCCCTAAAAATTATTAAAAAATTAGTTTTGTTTTTTTGATTTTAGATAATGTCCGCTGAAGAGCTTGATAGAACTCCCTTCCACTTACAAGACCAAAAAACTTTCTCCTTCTTCTACTCCTTCTCCTCCCGATCTATAATCTTTTTTCTACAACTCCTGACTCCTGACTCCTGACTCCTGAGTTCTCCCTAATTATTGATAACTGTTTATCCAGAGATAATATTAATTAGATTGGTTATTTTGCTGATATATTAACTCTAGGCCACGAGATGTACCTAACCTAGTTGCACCAGCCAGAACTAAATTTGCTGCCTGTTCATAAGTCTTAATTCCGCCAGCAGCTTTAATTCCCACATTAGTCTTAGTTATTTCTTTGAGTAGTTGTACATCTGCCACTTTTGCCCCACCATACCAACCAGTATTAGTAACAATAAAAGCCACACCCGCATCCATCAATACTTCTGTGACTAATTGTTTTTCCGCTTCTGTGAGCCAAGCCATTTCTAAAATAGCCTTGACTGTTTTACCAGTTTCCTCACAAATTTCGGCTATTTCTCGATATATCTGATTAGTTTGGCCTGTCTTAATGTAGGTCAAATTAATCATTACGTCTAATTCAGAGGCTCCATTTTCTGCTGCTTCTTGAGCTTCATACATTTTTGCATTACCAGTAGTCAAACCTGTAGGAAAACCAATGACACTACAAACTTTCGGATATTTTCCATGGAGAAATTCTGCTACTTGTTTGACATAAAAAGGGTATACGCAAACCGACGGAAACCGAAATTTATCAGCATCCGCACAAAATTTTGACACTTCTTCCAAAGTAGCAGTAATAGTTAATAGGGAGTGGTCAACAAAAGGGGAAATATCAATTTCCGGCTGCTCTCCAGTCATGGTTTTGTCTCTGTTATACTTAATTAATTTATAGAGTCTTAAATTAAAATTAAATTAAAATATAGCAATCATAAATAGGTTGTGAAAAATCAAAAAGTAGAGAAAAAAGCTGAATATTCCACCTGTTCTCTTTTCCCTGTTCCCTATTCCCTAAAAGCCGTAAGGTTTTTATACACAAATCAAATAGGACTGCTATAGTATTTTTAAATAGTAATATTTTTAGATATTTTGTTAGTTTTTTTGATTATTAGAGTAGTGCAATGGAGACGCACATTGGCGTCTCTGCACGAATTATTGTAATAGCTTCAAGCCATACTTATCGACTTAAGAAATAACTAACTTACAATCAAGGTAACTTAATTTAGACTTAAAATTAATAGCGTGAACGTCTTTTCCGTTGCTTTTGTAAAGCCATTGCTTTACGTTTGCGTTTTTCAATAGGCGTTTCAAAGTGACGATGTTTTTTCATATCTGGGAATATTCCTGCTTGAGAAACTTGTCGTTTAAAGCGACGTAATGCAGACTCAATTCCTTCATTTTCTCCAAGTATCACTTGCGTCATGTATGTATCATCCTCCAAATGTCTATAGTTTTACTCTTTATTTGTGGAGCCAAAGTAATTAGTTTCTGCTAACTATAGAAAGCTAGACTTGTCTAATATGGCTACTACTTCAAAAGCTCTTAGGCTTGTTTGCTTTTGTATGTTAACACAGATTAGCTATTCTTTAAACTCTGATTTAACAGAGTCAGGTTTGACTTGTCAAATTATTCAATTAGAATTAATCTTGTCGAAGATTATTTTTGAAACTCACTTAATAACCAAGCGTAAATTTGACTTTGATTTGTTTGACGAGTGCGTTGCAATGCTTCCTCTAATAAAGACATATCTAAACCAGGCAAAACTTGAGACTGATCGATTCTTTTACTACCACCATCAGCAACAGCAAAGGTAATAATTTCTACATTCTGCACGTCAACTATCCAATATTCAGCAACATTGAGCGCTTCATAAAGCAAACGTTTTTCCCCTTTATCATCAGCAAGAGAAGTATTGGCAACTTCTATAACTAAAGTCGGTGGCGGATAAATATCGAGATCAACAATAGAAGTTTCCCAAGGAATGACATCAGCATTTTCTCCAATATAATAGGAAACGTCTGGTTGAGCTTCTCGAAATCCTGTTTGGCGGTAACTGCAATTATCTATACAGTTGAGGTTAATGTTTTTGATAGTAGCAAATAGATTAATTGCTGTGATAATAACTGCATGATCTCTACCATGCTTGTTTCCTAATGGTGACATTTCAATTCTAAGTTTTCCTTTGTTATAGTAATTTTTAGCTTTTTCATAACTTGTGTCTTCAATAGTTTCGATATATTCTGACCAAGTTGCTGTTATCCAAGTGTCTGTGGGTAGTTGGGTTTGGGTTTTGTTCATTGGTTTTGTAGGTATATTTTATATTGTGGATAGGGTTGGCAATCGCTGTTTTTTGACTAGACTTTGATTTGATATTTATTCATTTTCCTCATCAATTTCATCAAAAATAGCTGCTAAATCTCTAGCTCCATGAATAACTCGCAAAATTTCTATGCCAGATGTGTTAGGGCGATAGAAAACTAAATACTTCCTAAAACCTTTGATTGCTTGTTGTCGCACATCAACTAATTGGGGATTAGTAAATTGACAATTTTTTCCAATTCCTGGCATTCGCGCTAACTGCTTAAAAGTTTCTTCCGCTGCTGTTAGAAACTGCTCTGAAGCATCTAAATTCTCCAGACTAATGTAGGTAGCTAGTTCGATTAAATCCTGGATAACTTGCGGACGCTTGTAAATTTGTCTCATCATCCTTGATTTTTTTCTTGATTTTGGGCAACTCCTTCTCGCACTGCTTGACGAATTTGATCCCAGTCTTGTGCAGTCATCGGTTCAGCAGTACCTGACTCTATACCTTCGATTAACATTGTTTCTAAGCGTTGCTTGGCTTGACGTTGTTGGTCTTGCTGCACTAGCAAACTAAAATATTCACTGGCATTACTATAATTGCCGAGTCGTAGTTGCTCTTCAACGAAGACTCGCAGAGAGTCTGGTAGAGAAATAATGATGTTTTCCATAGGTTAACTTCAGTAAACGAGTTAAAAAAGTGTACTTTTTATTATAGCTATAATTGGCGATCGCCTCAGGGTGGACTTTTACTGCCAAATAATTTTTTTCTGGTGGGTTAGTGAATCATCTATTAGTCTCAGTATATTTATTTTTAACATACTGTTTCCAGATTGGACTTAAACTAAAATAGCTTGTCTTATCTTCTTTATCGCACTATTTTTGAATAATTAGATATGTCCTGAAGATATCAGATTAATTTTAGTAACTGTTAGAAAAGCTCAAGATTTTTCCATCCACTCAATATATTTTTGTAACTGCTTTTTCATGTTTTTTATCTCAGCATAATATCTATGACCATGACCTGGTAAAACCCACTCAAAATTATAATTAATAAGTTTAGTCATAGACTTAATTTGTTCAGACCAAGAATACCAACAATAACGACGAAAAGCATAAAGTTGATTTAAGTGACTAGACCAAGCTAAATGATCTCCTGTAAATAAAAATTTCTGATAAAGTAAGACCGTATTTCCCTTAGTGTGACCAGGTACAGGAATTATTAATAAATCAGGAGTTAATGAAATTTCTGCTGTACCAGTTAATTTGATTTCTACATTATTAGTATCAGGACAAATATCATCTACATGGAGGATGCGATCGCAACCAAAATGTTCTCTGAATTTTTGATGATCTGCTACATCATCTTTATGAGTAAGATACATATATTTAATCCCTCCCATTGCTTCTAAACGCTTTACTAATGGAGTTAAAAATTGGGGTGAGTCTACTAAAATATTTCCTTCTGGTCTGACAATAAAATAACTAGCAGCAGCAAAAGATTTTTCTGAATGATAACCGCAATGATAAATGTTATTTGCTACTAAAATAGGGAAGGTTTGTTGTACATTTTTAATATCTTTTGGAGTTTCAATAGTGCCGATAGAATTAGTTGGGCAAGATAGTAAAGCTTGCATTGCTGTTAGTCTTTCTTTTTCATTTTCTGGTTGATGATAAACTGCTGATTGTTCTCCACTTCGATGAAAAATTTTGGGCGACATCCACCGACAAGTATCACAATCTATGCAAGTATTATCAACGTATATATCGCCATTAATATTTTCAGAACGTCGTAATTTTAAGTTAGCCATTTTTACCTATGCTGCTAAAATCTAATTATTTCTGTTTATTTTAACATTTTATGTGGGAGAATGTGTAATCAAATTTGGATAAATAATGTTATAAAACTCTAATTTTTGGGAATAATGAATAAAGATTTGTAACTATGGCAATATTAAATGATTTGTGAAAAAAACTGTAGGGGTTTGGTCTCCAAACCCAAGCGCATCAGGGATTTTTCAACTAAACCCCTACGAGAAGATATTACAACCTATTTAAAATTGCTATAATTTGTTAAAATCAGGATAAAATAATCAAAAAATATATTTATTTAGATGGTTTATGTTGGACATAAATAAAACCCTATCTCAAGAATTAGATATCAATCCTAAAAATATTAAAAATGCTCTGGAACTTTTGACAGGAGGAGCGACTATTCCTTTTGTGGCTCGTTATCGAAAAGAATATACAAATTCTTTGGATGAAACTCAACTGCGAAATATTTGGGATAGATTTAATTATATTCAAGAACTTGAAGAAAGAAAAAAGGTGATTTTAAAGGGAATTAATGAAGCTGGAAAACTCACGGATGAACTTCATAAAAAGATTGAATTATGTCTGCAAAAAACTGAATTAGAAGATTTATATCTTCCTTATAAACCCAAACGCCGAACTAGAGCTACTATTGCTAGAGAAAAAGGTTTAGAACCTCTGGCAAATTTGATTAAATCTCTGAATACTCCTCAAGCAAAACCTATATCTATTGAGGAAGAAGCTATTAAATATATTGCTGCGGAAAAAGGAGTAAAAAATATAGAAGATGCTGTGCAAGGAGCATCTGATATTTTGGCAGAAACAGTGGCAGAAAAAGCAGAGCGGCGCACATATATCCGAGAATATTTTCTTGATTCTGGTTATTTCACTTCCATAATTAAAAATGATGATCCAGAAGGTACAACTAAATTTGAAATGTACCGGAATTTTCAGGTAAATGTGAAAGATATTGCTCCCCATAATATGTTGGCTTTGTTCAGGGGTGAAGCTGAAGGAATATTAAATTTAGACCTGGATTTTGACCGGGAATTTATTTTAGGATATTTGGCAGATTCAGAAATTAAAACTAAAGTCAAGGAAGTCAGAAATTTTTATCAGGAAATGCTCAAAGATGCCTTTAATAGATTGATGAAAAATTCCCTAATAAATGAAGTAAGATCGCAAAAAAAAGCAGAGGCAGATATGGAGTCAATTAAAACTTTTGAAACTAATCTTAAAGAATTATTATTATCTCCACCCGCTGGTATGAAACCTACTTTAGCAATTGACCCAGGATTTAGAACAGGTTGCAAAGTTGTTGTATTAGATGAAACAGGTAAATTTTTAGAATATCAAGCTATATTTCCCCATCAAGCTGCGGCACAAAAAGAAAAGGCAAAAACCACAATTAAACAGTTAATTAAGAAATACAAAATTGAACTTATTGCTATTGGTAATGGTACGGCTGGAAGAGAAACAGATGAATTTATGAATGAAGTTATTTCTACTTTAGAAAAAAAGCCAATAAAAGTTATGGTTAATGAGTCTGGAGCTTCAATTTATTCTGCTTCTAAAGTAGCAATAGAAGAATTTCCCGATTTAGATATTACCGTGCGGGGAGCTATTAGTATTGGCAGACGTTTACAAGACCCTTTAGCCGAACTTGTAAAAATCGATCCGAAGTCTATTGGAGTCGGTCAATATCAACATGATGTACACCAAAAGTTATTGAAAAAAAAGCTGGATGAGACAGTAGAAAGTTGTGTGAATTATGTGGGAGTAGATTTGAATACTGCCTCTAAAGAACTGCTGATTTTTGTTTCGGGAATGACTGCAACAGTGGCAAAAAATATAGTCAAATATCGGAATGAAAAAGGTGCTTTTCCAAATCGCCAGGAAATGTTAAAAGTTCCAAAATTGGGAGGAAAAACTTTTGAACTTTGTGCGGGTTTTTTGCGAATCCGTGGTGGAGAAAATCCTTTAGATAATACGGCAGTTCACCCAGAAAGTTATTCGGTTGTCAAAACAATAACTAAAGATTTAGGTCTATCAATAAATCAGATTAACCAAATTTCAAATCAGATAAAATCTGTGGATTTAAAAAAGTATGTGACTGATAAAATTGGGGAGCCAACTTTACAGGATATTATCAGTGAATTAGAAAAACCAGGACGTGACCCCAGGGCAGAATTTAAGTATGCAACTTTTAGAGAAGGGATTAAAGAAATTCGTGATTTAAAAGTAGGAATGGAGTTAGAGGGAATAATAACTAATGTGGCAAATTTTGGGGCATTTGTTGATGTGGGAGTGCATCAAGATGGCTTAGTACATATTTCTCAATTAGCAGATTATTTTGTCAAAGATCCGAAGCAAGTTGTGAAAGTTGGGCAAGTAGTAAAAGTGCGAGTTTTAACAGTAGATGAAAAGTTGAAACGTATTGGTTTATCTATGAGAAATAGGGAGTAATGGATAATGGATAATTAAGAGAAACCGGTTAAACAGTCGTCATTGCGACGATAGGAAGCAATCTCATAGGTTTAGGAGATTGCTTTCCTTACGGAATGCTGCGCATTCATGTCGCGTTTCATGTCGCGTAGCGAAAGCGAAACCTTCCACTCCGCTCCAGTCGCAATGACTTGAGTATAGTAATTATCGGGATTTGATATAAGAGAAACCGGATTTATTAAATAGAAATTATCGGTAGTCCTGTATAGTAATGGTAAATGGGACAGTACGGGAGCAAGATGCTCCCACTACCGTTGAATTTAAAACTGTTTCCCAGTCCATTGTCTTATAATTAATTTTTTTGAATAATTTATCCGCTATTATCCGTCATTATCCGTCCTTTTTATATTTTTTTAACAAAATCTCCGTTTTTATCCGTTCTTTTCCGACTTGTAGATATGAAAATGAGGGAATTAGAATAGACAAGTATATCGAATATATACGATAAAATCTACACAAGTTAGATGAAAATGAAAACCACTAATAAAATTACAAGCAGACTATTTGTTGCTCTTACAGCTTTTGCTTTAATAGTTGGTTCTTTACCTAAAGAAGCAAATGCACAAACAGGAACTGGACGAACCACAGGTTGGAATACAGTAAGTACCAAAGATGAATCAAGTTGTTATAACAAAGCTCTTCCGATAATGGAATTTTTAGTAAATCAAGGAGAAATTCAAAAAGTTCCTAACTGGGC
>JASJEE010000272.1 GCA_030064835.1 Microcoleaceae cyanobacterium MO_207.B10
CTGAATCAGTGCTTTGGGATGTTGGGTTTCATTCTTCAACCCAACCTACCTCTTCTAACAAAACCCCTATAGTACCAACAATCAAGGATGAAAAACAACAAGTAATTATCAATTATCAATTATTATTAATATCCTAAAGTAATTGTTTTGAATTTTGATTTGGGTTGTTCGGGTGTTCTAGTTTGAGGTTTTTCTAGTTTCTTACTTGTTAATTTATTCACAGTAGATTTACTAGATTGAATTGGTTGCTGAGATTTACTTTTTAGCTCTTTATTTGTTTCTTCATCAAGAATGGCAAGACGTTCTTTGATTTGATTACATCGCCTTTCTAAATTTTCCAATTCTTTTTTTAAACGTTCTTTTTCTACAACATTTTTATAGACAGTTAAATATGTAGTTGCTTCCGAACGTTGGCGAGGCATACTGCTAAGTTTTGGTATTATTTTTCCACGTTTGGCTGAACGGTGCATAATATATAATTTTTAGTTGAGTATTTGGTAGTTAGGATTTACGATTTATGAATTAATTATCTGAGCTTTCATATTTTTAATTTTCTGGTGTTTAGAATTAATATTGAAAGTAGCTCATGCTAAAAGTAAACTCTCTTTTCCTACGGAGATACCGCTAGGTAAAACTCTTTTTGGCAAGTTAGTTTAAACCCTAGTAGTAACACATCAAGCATTTCTAGATTTCCTGTGGCACTAAGATTTGACCTCCACCGTTGAGGATTTCTATCCATGTTTGAAAGTCTAATGCTTTATACTCCTCAATTTTCTGACTAAGCATTTCTTTGAGTTCAGAAAAGGAAATTTCGACTCCTTTTAATTGAGCTTTTTTATACTCTGTTAGAACTTCAATATAAGCAAAACCAATTACTAGCATGGATAGTGATATTGAACCCCCAGCTATTATTTCTTGGGCAAGGTTTTGGAAAACAGATTCTGCTATTTTATCTAAAATCTCGTCCATAGATAAATGAATACTGGTCAGAGAACTTTCTACTAAAAGCAACTGCAGAATTTGCTCATTTTGTAGCTCCAATTCAAATATATATGACAAGCTCGTAAACATTAATGCTTGGGCTGCAATATTACTCAATTTTGTGTTTAAGAACGGAATTGGTATAAAGCCAGGAATTATAAATCCACCCGCCACAAAGAAAAAAAGCGATATATAGGCAGCTTTTTTCTTCAAATCAATATCTAATAAAGCGTTTATAAATGATTGTCTGGCTATCTCTGGGATTAGCTCAGTAGTTGTTTTAACTAAAGACTCTAACCCAGGAGTATATAATTTAGAAGTATGTACTTGTTGGCTAATTTGCTCAACAACTTTCATCGGTTCAGTTCCTACTCTAATAATTTCTGGGAATTTTTGTTTCTGCAAATAATCAAAGAAATTGTCTTTAGATACCTGTTTAGTTAGAACAATAATCACTTTTATTTTGTCTTTTATTAGTTCTTCAATCCATTTTTTTTCTTCTGTTAGAAGTCTCTCACTCTCTTCATGTATACAGTACCATATACAATGAATGTGTTTTTCTGGTTTCTGTTTTCGTAGCTTTCTAATTTCATAAAAAACATCTTTTTTAACTTTTTGGAGATTGTTTACTTCAAGGCCAGGAGTATCATAAATCCTCAAATTACTTCCAGGAATTTCATAAAACTCGATATTCTTAGTGACTGGTTCACCTACCCCTGTTTCAGCCAATTTATCTTTAAAAATTGCGTTGATTAATGTACTTTTTCCTACACCAGCTTTGCCAATTATTAAAAGATTACATTTGCTTTGACTACTTTCACTAATTAATTGTCTGGCTTTTTGATATTCTTTTCCTAATTTTTCTTCTTCAGGTGTCATAATTAATCAAAATCCAATACTTGACAGTTTAATTCTAACCAAATTGACAATGTACTTACCACAAACAATCAACAAATCAAAATAAATAATTAGCAGCTCCTTTAATTTGTTCTATAGGTTCAATTGAACGAGGTAACATTGGCATACAAACAACTTTTGCCTCCGGAAATTTATCACTAGGAACAACGCTATTAGAGGTAAAACAATTTAAAACTACATAATTTTGTGCTATCTCCTTTTCTACAAGAGACTGATAA
The DNA here is from genome assembly GCA_030064835.1 of Microcoleaceae cyanobacterium MO_207.B10. GTDB lineage: Bacteria > Cyanobacteriota > Cyanobacteriia > Cyanobacteriales > Microcoleaceae > JASJEE01. The sequence goes on from JASJEE010000272.1 coordinate 2,118, forward strand.
AGACGTTCTGCTTCGGCAATAACTCCGGTCTGGGGACGCATTACTCCAATAAATTCTGTTTTTTGGGAATCTTTGAGAATTTTTTGGGCATTAACCACCCGTTTCCGTAAAGTTCTTAAACGCCCCATAAATTCTGTTCGACCAATAATATCTTGATATTTTATCCATAGTTTAAAAATCCAACTCAACCAATCTTGCATGGCACTAGGCATTTCTAAAAAACGTAATAAATGACCAGTCGGAGCTGTATCTAAAATAATTAAATCTTCTTTATCTTCCTCCAACAATTCAATTACTGTTAATAAAGATAATATTTCATCAATACCAGGTAAAGCTTGCTCGACAATTTGACGCCATCCCTGGGGAGCAAATGCCATTTCAAAAGATGCTGAATTATCGGGTTTTTCCCCACTCATTATGTCTGCTAATTCCCACAAATAATCTTCTCTAAATTTGTCAAGAACTTGATTTGATTCTATTTCTTGTCCTTTGAGGTTAGTATTAATTATAGATGGTTCATGGCTTAGGGTTAGACCAAAAGCATCTCCCAAAGAATGGGCAGGATCGATAGAAACTGTTCTAACTTGGCTGTCAGGATGTCGTTTTGCCATTTCCCAACCAATGGCAGCAGCTATAGTAGTTTTCCCGACGCCTCCTTTTCCACCAATAATTAATAAACGCTTACCCTCTTCAATAAAGTCGGTAAAACCAGGAGGAATTTTTTCCGGCCATTTGATATCTACTTTCCCAGAAGTTGAGAGTGCTAGACTTTCTGCTGGAGAAATTTGGTCAATTAGATTTTCTAGGGCAGTTATACCTAAAGGTTCAGAATTTTGTTGGGGTATCAGGTATACTGGTTTTTCTCCTGCCAGTTTGATAAATTGACTAACTAACTTTTCTTGTTCAAGATAGCGATCGCCACTACTATCCTTATCTATAACAATTTGATTCACAAAAATCGCACCGTAAGGAATTTTCAGATTTTCCAAAGAATCTAAAAATCTCCTAGTCTCCTGAAAACTCATCGGTTCGGGTAGTGCCATAACTAAACAAGCGGTATTAGGAGACTCTTGTAATAAATGACGACCTGCTGCTAATTCGTCCTTAAGATTTTTTAATGTTTCATCCGCCTCATCTGGTGTATACTTACCCGCGAAACTTTCCTTGATGTAGCGATATTTCTGTTGAAAAAGTTCTAGGGAGTTGAGTAGGGTATCCAAAAAATCCATTAGTCGGAATAAATTGAGAGTATGACCGCTCGGAGCCATATCAACTGCTACTCGATTGACTACTTTTTCGTTACAGAGGCGTTGTATTTCCAGTAAACCCATTAATTCGTCTAATCCTGGCCAATCTAAATCCCAGACAGGGGTGAGGTCTTCCCCTTCGACAAAACTACCTCGTTCTACCAGAAGTTCTAGGATATCGCCGTAACGTTGTTTAAATTCTTCCAGCAGGAGATTAGCATCTAAAGCTCTGACTGAAAGATTGGGTAAACTTTGTAAGGGTGTTGGTGTATCTGTAACTTGTATTTGCAGGACATCTCCTAAAGAGTGAGCAGGATCGGTGGAAATTAAGAGGATTTTTTCATTAGGGAATTTTTTCGCCCATTGGCAAGCAAAAGCACAAGAAGTTGTGGTTTTTCCCACCCCTCCTTTGCCACTAAACATTGCTAAGTTGAGGTTATCAAAAAGTTCCATCAGTTTTTTTATGAATTAAAGGGAAGCAGACACAGATTTGGCCACGGATGTACGGATGAGTCTCAGAATTTTGTAGGTTGGGTAGAACGAAGTGAAACCCAACATATATTTTATTTTATAGATGCAGATTTTTGTTGGGTTGCGCTGTCGCTTAACCCAACCTACTAGATTACTACTTTCAAACTAAGACTATCAAATTCTGGCAGTTTATGATCCATTGCCACACCAATAAGTACCCACTCTTCTAATACTTCTAATAGTTCCTGACGGCATTCTTCTAGAGTGTTACCAGTTGCCCATACTCCATTAGCGCCAGAAATTGACCCATAAAAACCCTCTTCCTCTTCTAGTATTTCATAATTAGCAGTTTGCATTGCTTTTTGTAGATATTCTTGAATCATTAATTAATGTTTCCTTCTATATGTTATTGGTTAGTTTGTGATCTTCGCTTTTTGATCTTCGCTTCTCTCTCTTGATAAGATGGGCAATCTTTCTTGCAAAACTGACAGTCTTCTTTAGGACAAATGAGGAGACCACAAGTAGGACAGTTTTCTTCTCTTCCAATTAGGAGTGGAGAATAGCCACATTTGCCTTTCTTTTCTATCTTTCCACCACAGTAAGCAATAATAGTTTTCCAGGAATCATTGGAAGCTTTTTTCCCTTGCAATATACTTTCATGTCTAAACTTAAATATTTTAAATTCGCTTAATTCTGTTTTTTCTCGATTTTCCCAAAGAGTTTGTAAAGTATTACAAAAACTCTGTATTGTCTGCAAAGGGTCATAAATTTTTAGTGGATGATTTGTCTGGGAATCTTCAAGATGATCTGCCTGGGAATCTTCAAATGGAATAGGTAAAGACTCTTGTGGATGATTTATATGCGAATCTCCATGTAAAATATCTGAATAATCTTGTGGACTATATTCTGAATTATTATCTTCAAGCATCTGTAAAAAATGTTTGAGTATAGAAATAAATAGATGAGATAGAGAGATTATTTTCTTTTGAGGAGATAGGGATATGTTTATGAGAGAATTTAAAAAATCAAGTTTCCATTTTGGTAAATGACTTTTCCATTCTATAGGTAAATTTTGCTTTGCAAAAATAAACAATGGTAAAGGATTAATTCCTACTATAGAAACATCTTCCCAACTAGGAATTTTTGTATCTGATAGATTTGCCATAAAATCATTAAAATCCAGAATTATTCTAATTTGTTCTTCGTAAAATTTTTCTCCATAGTCAAACAACCAGTGAGGTAAATAAAAATTGGAATTTTTACCCCTAGATGAATAAGAATTATAATTTTTTGTTGTAGATGAATCACGGTAGAAATTTTCTAATCTAGATACATCTATTTCTAGTCTGTCTGTTTCATCAACAATGTTTTTTAACTCTTCAAGTGATTTTTTATAAAAAATACCTAAAACTTTTGGTTTTTCTACAGAAAAATTGGGTATTTCTTCTCCATCAATAAATCGCTTTTGCAAATAAGGAGATAAAACACCAACAATATAAACCTCTCTTTTTTGCTTATACTCATTTGTTCGTTCCTGCTTAAATTCAGGAACACAAAACTCAGAGTAAACTTTTGAGTTAACAGTAAACCGAGAATTTTTAACATCAAGCAAAATCTTTTTATTCAGTCTAATATCTGCTAGTTTCCAGTCTGAGCTTTGTTGAGTAATCTGATGAATAGAAATATCTTCTACTTGATATCCTAAAGCCTGACAAAACTTAATAATTAGCTTTTCTGCTCCTCTAGCAGAAACCATTTGAGCGTATTTGAATTCATTTGTACTTATAGCAGGTTCCCACTTTTTGATTAGCTGTTTGTCATCCTCATTTTCTCTAACTTCTTTGTATAACTGTTTCCAATCTTGTTGTAAATATTGAGCATACGGATAATCAGATTTATTAAAGTTACTAACTATTGCAAAAAATTCTTTGTATAAATTTTGTATAACTGGTCTTTTATACTCTATAGGTGCAATATTCCAGAGAAAGCCTTGATATTCTATTAAGTAAGCAAATTTTTCCCAGTATATAGAAAGTTTTTCTTCAGTACCTATAATAATTCTTTCCCTAACTTCATCTAATAGCTGTTGCTTCAAAGATTCATTAGTATTAGGATTTTTGAGATGTTTATTAATAAAATCAGCATAATTACTGAACTCATTTTTACTATAAATGCACAAATCATTTCTCAACTCAGAAGATTCCAATAAAAAATTTTCATATTCCTGAATAATTTTATTTGTTAATAGCTTTCTATCTTCAGTGTTAGAATGAAAGAGCTTTTCTCTAATTTTTAGTATTGCCTCTGCTGATGGTAAAACATTTACATATTCCATAAAAAAAGGTATAGGAATCTTGTAATCATTGCTACTCAAAAATATATCAATAATTTCATTATAGTCTGAATCACGAGGTATTTTTTCTACCCTTACAGCTTTCTTTTTCTCAGACTCATACCTATGGCACAAACCGCAAGAAACATAGTCTCCAAATGAAAATGATTCAGAAGACTCAAAATGGAAAAAACCATCAGATGTTGTGACAATCTTGCCTGTTTTACCCAAAAAATTAACGACAACTCCATTATATGTCTTTAATTCAACATTTATTGCCTGAAACCCCTGAGAGTTCTCTTCCAAATCAAAACAAACGTAAACCCCTTCTCCCTTTTCTTTGTCTCTTTCTAAAAGTGTTTGTAAATCTTCTGGTATTTCACGGCGGTCAACATAAATACCTTTTTTAAAATCTGGTTCTATGAGAGTAATAAATCCAAAATTATTTATTTTTTGCAGTTTTTTATTAAAACCACCAAACCATTCAATCATACCAGTTACCATTTTTTTGCTGTCTCCCTGATACTTCCTAGAAATAATTAGTCATTGACAAATTAAAAATAATTATAACTCATATTTTTACCATCTTCTTTCTCTTATTTAACAGCATAAAAAACTGAAGGTAAAATAACTATTCTTCTTCATCTTTAAGTCTTTCTTCTTCTGCCGCTTGAATTGCTAATAAAAGCTCCTCTTCTTGTTCTTCAAAATCTTCTTCTGAAATCTCTCCTAAGTCAAAAGCAAGTTGCAGAGCTAGAAGTTTTTTACTAAGATTTTCCTTATCATCTACTTCTGTATCAACTTGTTCTTGAATTTTTTTCCCTAACCAAACTATTCCTCCCAATGGACCAGTAATAGGCAGAGTTAATAAACGGATAATCATAATGATGAAGTCCTAAAATTAGTTTTGTAAGCAAAAATTGTCTGACCAGTTACCTAAGTTGAACAACTTATATGGAAGTTCTCTAATATATTAGGCAAAGTTTTAGATCCCCCCCGCCCCCCTTACAAAGGGGGGAAGCTCTCAAAGTCCCCCTTTTTAAGGGGGATTTAGGGGGATCGTAAATTTACCTTATCTTTAAATGAGAAATGTTATACCGTTTCACGCAAGTCAAAAGTTGCAGGGGCAAATGGCCATTTCGCTCCGCGACATGAAACGCCCGTACATAAGTCAAAAGTCATATTTAACAGACAGAAAACTTTGACATTTCAACTGATTATTTGACATTATAACTTTGAAACTATTTGTGACATCTTTATAGTGAAAAGGTATAGATTATAAGAAACCGGGTTTATGGAAGACAAATTTCAGTCATAGTAGAAAATTTCATCTAAACCCGGTTTCTCTGCTTTACTTTGTTATGATTAAAGATTAACAGTTAAATAGGTTTGGAAACTAAACTCCTACGATAACTACTCCCTATTCCATACTCCCTAATTACCTAAATTAATTATGAAATCTGGTTTCTATGTTTATGGTATATTCCTACCACCTGGTCCGCAAAATTTAAGTTTACAAGGTTTGGATAAAGAACCTGTAAATATGGAAATTGTCGATAATTTTGCAGTGCTTTATTCTATGGCTAAACAGGAACGTTATTTGGCCAGTCGTCGTAACTTGCTTGCCCATGAAAGGGTGCTTGAAGAGGCAATGCAGGCAGGTTATCGAAATTTATTGCCTATGCAATTTGGTTTAGTAGTTCCGGACTGGAATAAATTTTCACAACAATTAATTAAGCCTTGTCATCAGGTAATGAATGAACTACTGGCAAAATTAGCAGGTAATCGAGAAGTAGGGATTAAAGTTTATTGGGAACAAGAAGCAGAAATTCAAGCATTACTGACAGAAAATCCAGACCTTAAAGCTCAAAGAGATAACCTTGCAGGAAGAAAATTAAGTATGGATCAGGTAATTAGAATTGGGCAAGCTATTGAGGAGGAAATAAATGACCGTAAACAAGGGATTATTGAAATGTTTCAGGATGCTTTAAATTCTCTGGCAATTGAAATAGTAGAGAATGAACTGCAAACAGAAAAAATGATTTATAATGCAGCTTATCTTATACCTTGGGAAAGTGAGGTGAAATTTGGTGAGAATGTTGAAGCAATTGATAGCAAATTTGAGGGTAGATTTCGGATTCGTTACAATAATTTTACTGCACCTTATAATTTTGCCAGGATTGAAAAAAAAGATTAGAGATTAGGTAAAAGTTATTATTTAATCTGAGAATAAAGTGGAATTACATTAAGTTGATATTTTCTGCCTTGTTATTAGAATAAAATAAGTCAACATCAAATAAATAAAATATCAAAAAGACTGAGAATCATCGAGTTTTTATCATAACAAACAGAGGTAAAATTTAGGATAAACTTAAACGATTGAGAACTAGCAAAAATGAGATTTGTGATAGCAACTAAAGAAAGATATAGCAATCCTAAATCTGCGGTAATATTTGACAGTAGGGGTTTGGTTACCAAATCCCTATTTTGGCTATCGTTTGGAGACAAAACCACTACAGTTTTTTCTCACAAATAATTTACGATTGCTATAAGACCAAAATTAAGCTTAATAAATAACATCCTCATTGCTGATTTATCAAAATCGTAAAATTTATTTTTTAGTATTTATTGCTTCTGTTAATTGATAATTTGAAATAATTTGAAATATTCAATATAAACGCTCTAAATAAAATAAATAGGTAAAAAAATGAATCAATTTTTTAGAGGATTTGAACAACTAATAGAACTAGCAAAAACTTTAGAAGAAAAAGCAGAAAAAGGAGAAATAAAAACCTCTTATCATGTTCAGTCTCGCACTATCAGCAACATACCTAGACGGAGCAATATACCCAAAAGAACAGTACGAGTAAATTCCGTTAACTCCCCTCAAACCCAAGCAAAACAACCTGAGACAGAAACCAAACAACAACCACAAACCACCGTTACCACCCCATCTCCACAAACAACATCAGGCCCCACTTTAAAAGATATTGGGGGAATGTCCCAAATCATTCAAGAACTCAGAGAAATTGTAGAACTTCCACTCAAACGCCCCGATTTACTATCACAACTAGGACTAGAACCAGCCTGTGGAGTATTATTAGTCGGGCCACCAGGAACTGGCAAAACTCTCACCGCTCGGGCCCTAGCCGAGGAACTAAAATTAAACTACATTGCCATTAACGGCCCCGAAGTGATGAGTAAATATTATGGGGAAGCAGAAGCTAAATTACGCAACATTTTTGAGAAAGCCAGAAAATCTGCTCCCTGCATTATATTTATAGATGAAATTGATAGTATTGCCCCAGACCGTAGCAAAGTAGAGGGAGAAGTTGAGAAGAGATTAGTTGCTCAACTGTTGGGGCTAATGGATGGGTTTGTCAAAAATCAGGGCGTGTTAATTTTAGCTGCGACTAACCGCCCCGACCATATAGATCCAGCCCTCCGTCGTCCAGGCAGATTTGACCGCGAAATTAATTTCCGTATTCCAGACCCAGAGGCTCGACTGGAAATTTTGAGGGTTCTTACTAGTGCGATGCCATTAGATAGTTCGGTCAATTTGGTAGAAATTGCTGATTTGGCTGTGGGTTTAGTGGGAGCTGATTTGAAAGCTTTGTGTCAAAAAGCAGCTTATTTAGCTTTGCGTCGTCAAGTTCCTTCTTTGGATAGTCCCACTCCAGAAAATCTGAAGTTGTTACAAACTGATTTTAAGGAAGCAATCAAGGAAATTAAACCTTCTGTATTAAGGGCTGTGGCAGTAGAAGTTCCGAATGTGAGTTGGCAAGAAGTTGGTGGTCTTGATGAGGTTAAACAAAAATTGCAAGAATCTGTCGAGGGTGCTTTGTTGTATCCGGAATTATATGAGCAAACTAAGGCACAAGCTCCTAAAGGAATTTTGCTCTGGGGTGAACCAGGAACGGGAAAAACTTTGTTGGCAAAAGCTGTGGCTTCCCAAGCGCGAGCTAATTTTATTGCGGTTAATGGGCCGGAGTTACTGAGTCGCTGGGTTGGGGCCACAGAACAGGCTGTGCGAGAAGTTTTTCGGAAGGCGAGACAGGCTGCTCCTTGTGTGATTTTTATTGATGAGATTGATACTTTGGCTCCGGCCAGGGGTAAGTTTGTTGGAGATTCTGGGGTGAGCGATCGCCTAGTTGGTCAATTATTGACTGAATTGGATGGTTTGCGCGAGTGTTCTCAGGTATTATTGGTGGGAGCAACTAACCGACCTGATGCTCTTGACCCGGCTTTATTACGAGCGGGACGGTTTGATTTGCAAATCAAGGTAGATTTGCCGGATAAGGCTGGTCGTTTGGCTATTTTGAAGGTTCACAATCAAGAACGGCCATTGCAAAGAGTGAATTTGAATGATTGGGCAAGTCGTACTGAGGGTTGGAATGGTGCTGATTTAGCTTTGTTGAGTAATCAAGCTGCTTTGGCTGCTGTTCGTAGTTATCGTTCTCAGGGGGTGAGTTCGCCAAGCAAAATTAGGATTACGAATGCTCATTTTTCTACTGCTTATCAAAGTTTGATTAGTCAAAAACAGTCGCATAATTTTACTATTTAATACCAATTATCAAAACTTTTGCTACATTAGACCTCTGGTGGAAAAGAGGGAGTAGGGAGTAGCGGTGCGACCCCGCGTCGTCTTATACCAATTAAAAAAAAGAATGTGATGCTTGCTCAAACTTCAACTATTAACTAATTAATCAAGTTTTTCCACTTTATCCCTTTTATAACCAGCTTTTTTCTTTTTTTTT
>JASJEE010000273.1 GCA_030064835.1 Microcoleaceae cyanobacterium MO_207.B10
CCCTCCACAAGAGCCAGAATATGAAAGTCTGAACGTAGCCGTAACAAGGATGGAGTTATTGAGGAGCCGGATGAGGCTAAAGTCTCACGTCCGGTTCTGAAGGAGAGGTAGGAGTGGAAACGCTCCTATCGACTCTAACCAGTTAGGTACTCAAGGTAGCAACTCTCAAAAAGAAGTTGCAGCCAGCACAAATTAAAATATTAGTGGGGCAGAATCCTTGAGAGGACAGTAGACGGGGCGAGGTAGGGAAAAACATCAAAAATTTTGTAAACCAATCCTGACAACCTCACCGTCTATATTTTAGTCTCGGTTCTCTGGAAGTTAAAAAATTCCCATAAATTGTGATTTTTGTAGGGTTGGGTGGGGCGTTAACGTTTGCAGTAGCATTCCGTTAGGAAAGTTGTGCGTAGCTAATGGCCATTCGCCCCTACAACTTCTGACTTGCGCGTAGCGCTATAAACCTTCCCCTATATATGCAATTTCGCTCTCTATAGATAGTGTTATTTAACTTAAACAAATCTCAAAAGTAAAAATCTAAATATAGTTCAAATGCAGCCAACCGACCCAAGCAAATTTACAGAACAAGCATGGGATGCTATAGTAAAATCCCAAGACGTTGCCCGCCGCTACCAAAATCAACAACTAGAAGTAGAACACCTAATTATCTCCCTCCTAGAACAACAAGGTACAGCTAACAAAATTCTCAACCGAGCAGGTATAGAACCCCAAAATCTGATCCAACAAATAGACAGTTTCGCCAAACGCCAACCGAAAGTCGGTAGTATCGAACATTTATATCTAGGACGTGGCCTCGAAATTCTGCTAGACCTCGCCGAAGCAGCTAGAGAAAAATGGGAAGACAAATTTATCGCCGTCGAACACCTGCTACTCGCCTTCTACCAGGATAAACGCCTTGGTAATAAACTGCTGAGTGGGGGTACTCCTCAGTTGCCGACTCGCCCAGGTTTTGAACGCCCCCAAACCTCCCAAGGAGTAGAATTAGAAAAACTAGAAGCAGTTATTAAAGCAGTTCGAGGTAGCAGCAAAGTCGAAGACCAAAACCCCGAAGCTTCCTACGATGCTTTAGCAAAATATGGGCGCGACCTGACAGAGTTAGCTAAAGCGGGTAAACTAGACCCGGTTATTGGTAGAGACGAAGAAATTCGGCGAGTGGTTAGTTGTCTGTCTCGTCGGACAAAAAATAATCCCGTACTTATTGGGGAACCGGGGGTGGGAAAAACAGCGATCGCTGAAGGTTTAGCTCAACGTATTGTGAATGGGGATGTTCCGGAGTCTCTCAAAGAACGGCAACTTATTAGTCTGGATATGGGTAGTCTCATTGCGGGGGCAAAGTTTAGAGGAGAATTTGAAGAACGTCTCAGATCGGTTTTGCGAGAAGTTACCCACTCGGACGGTCAAATAGTTCTGTTTATTGATGAATTACATACAGTTGTTGGTGCAGGTTCGGGGGGCGGTACTGGTTCGGGGGTTGATGCGGGAAATTTGCTTAAACCAATGCTTGCTCGTGGAGAACTCCGTTGTATTGGAGCTACGACTATTGATGAATATCGTAAACATATAGAGAAAGATGCTGCTCTGGAACGTCGGTTTCAAAAAGTAGAAGTTGGTCAACCAACCGTTGAGGATACTATTTCTATTTTGCGGGGGTTGAAAGACCGTTATGAAACTCACCACGGTGTAAAAATTACTGATGCTGCTTTGGTTGCTGCTGCTACTTTGTCTAACCGTTACATTTCAGACCGCTTTTTACCAGATAAGGCGATCGACTTGGTTGATGAAGCTGCTGCTCAATTAAAAATGGAAATTACTTCTAAACCAGTAGAGTTAGAAGCTATTGACAGACGGATAATGCAGTTGGAAATGGAAAAACTTTCTATTGAAGGAGAGTTGCAAGGCAATAATAAAAATAAAAATGCTGAAGCTACCCCACCTGTAAAAGTATCTCCTGCTTTACAACGCATTACTAATGAAATTAATACTTTGAAACAAAAACAGGAAAAATTTTCCTCTAAATGGTCTGGGGAAAAAGAGTTGTTGAATGCTATTAACTCCCTGAAAGCAGAAGAAGATAAATTAAAAGTACAAATAGAACAAGCAGAACGAGCTTATGATCTGAATACAGCAGCTCAATTAAAATATGGGCAACTAGAAACTGTACATCGCGATCGCGAAGCAAAAGAGGCAGAGTTATTAAAAGTCCAAGCTCAAGGTTCCTCTTTTCTTCGGGAACAAGTCACAGATGCAGATATTGCCAGTATAGTTGCTAAGTGGACAGGTATTCCGGTAAATCGTTTATTAGAGTCGGAACGCCAGAAGTTGCTCCAATTAGAAAAACATCTACATCAAAGAGTAATTGGGCAGTCAGAAGCTGTATCAGCAGTAGCAGCAGCTATTAGAAGAGCAAGAGCAGGAATGAAAGACCCAGGAAGACCTATTGGTTCGTTTATGTTTTTGGGTCCCACTGGAGTCGGTAAAACAGAGTTGGCGCGAGCTTTAGCACAGTTTTTATTTGACCGAGATGATGCTCTAGTGCGCATTGATATGTCAGAATATATGGAAAAACACGCGGTTTCTCGGTTAGTGGGCGCACCTCCTGGATATGTAGGTTACGACCAAGGCGGTCAGTTATCGGAAGCGGTAAGACGACATCCCTATTCTGTGGTGTTATTTGATGAGGTAGAAAAGGCGCATCCAGATGTATTTAATGTCTTGTTGCAAGTGTTAGATGATGGTAGAATTACAGATTCTCAAGGGCGGTTAGTTGACTTTAGAAATACTGTAATTGTGATGACGAGTAATATTGGCAGTGAGTATATTTTGGATGTAGCAGGAGATGATTCTAAGTATGAGGAAATGTATAAACGAGTTATGGCAGGACTGCGAAAACATTTCCGTCCTGAGTTTTTAAATCGGGTTGATGAGATTATATTGTTCCATACTTTAAGGAAGAGTGAATTACGTCAAATTGTAGAAATTCAAGTGAAGCGAATTGAGCGGTTATTAGCAGAACAAAAAATTAGTTTGAAGTTAACTGGAGCGACTTTAGATCATATTGCTGAGGTAGGATATGACCCAGTTTATGGAGCGCGACCTTTGAAACGGGCAATTCAGCGAGAGTTGGAAAACCCCCTAGCAAATCAGATTTTGGAGAATAAGTTTATTGGTGGGGATATTGTGGTAATTGATTATGTTAATGGTAGTTTAGTATTTGGGAAAAAGGATGAAGTAGAGTTAGTAAAAGCGAAGTAGTTTCTAATAGTTTAATTGTTGATTTTTTGCCCGAAAATTAGTTTTCGGGCAGGCAATATAAATGTGATATTTGTTGTAGTTCTGAATAATATCATGTCCGTTAATATCGTTTGTGTAAAGCCAATGGTGGATATCTACAGGAAATTTAAGTTTTTTTCACAGCGAGTAAGCCTTCCTCCCTGTTCCCTATTCCCTGTTCCGTGTTCCCTGTTCCCTACCTTTGCTATACAATACCGATGCTACCGGACATGATATAATATTATACCAAGTTTATTTGACTATTTTAATGCTGCTTTGAGAGTGTGCCAGCTTAATAAAACACATTTAATTCTGATGGGAAACTGTGAGACTCCTTGAAAGATGTTTAGCCTTGGTAAATTATCTGAAAGACTAATTTCCCCTTTGATCATTTGACGGAATTTTTCTATTATTTCTAAGGCTTCTTCTACAGTTTTTCCTGACAATGTTTCTGCCATTAAATCTGCTGAAGCGATCGCTAATGCACAACCTTTTCCTTCAAATTTTATATCTTCTATAATTTGATTTGTTTGGTCAAATTTTATTGTTAATTCGATACTATCACCACACATCGGATTATCTCCTAGTTGCTGATGATGTATTGGGTTAGTTTTTCCTTGGTTTCGTGGGTGTTTAGCGCGTTCTAGAATAGTTTGATATTGGAGGTTACGAAGATGATTTTGGGTATTCATAATTTCATTAATGGATAATGGATAATTGATTAAGACTTACCCATGAACCTTATTGGTAGTGGACTGTTTCAGCTAAAACTGTACACTCTTATTTTTGTTTCTAGGTGTCTTTTTATCCCCACAGTATGCTGACGAAGGAAGAATTTTATTAAGTTAATATTAGTTGTTGATAATCAGCAAAGGTATCAATATCTATTGCTCCTTTGGGAAAATCAACGGTTGTAACTTGCTCTGGAGAATTTTTGATAATTTGTTTAGCACCTTTTGCTGTTTTTAAGTTTAGCATTTCTGGAAAAAATTTAGCACTAAATAAAGCAGGGACTCCGCAAGTACCAGCATATTTACAAGCAACTATTGACTTACCTTTTAAATAATAAACATCAATAATTTTTTTGATAATTTGAGTAGAAACAAAAGGTTGATCACACAACATTAATATCGTTGCTGCTAAATTTTCTTGAGTTGCTTTGAGGGTATTAATACCAACTTTTATCGAACTATTCATGCCCTCTTGCCAATCACAATTTTTGACAACTTTCACAGGAAAATTGCTAACTTCAGGAAATATCAAATCAGCATAAGCTCCCAAGACTAAAATAATTGGCGCACAGCCAGAATTAACAGCAACTTTCACAGTATTAAAAATCAAACTATGCTCTTGATAAATTAACAATTGTTTGGGTTGACCTAAACGAGTTGAAGCACCAGCAGCTAAAATTATAATTCCGATAGATTTATCCATTATTTTCACTGTGAATTGGTTGGTGACGGTGACGTAAAAAACCTGCCGAACGGTTAGTTATAACTGCTTGAATTTCGGCGATAATTGCTAAAGCAATTTCCTGGGGATTATCAGCACCAATATCTAGACCGACTGGAGCATATAAACGTTTTTTGTATTGGTCATCTATGGGAATTTCTCCTAATAATTTTTCGGTTCTTCTGCGGGGTCCTAATATTCCTAAATAACGCAAAGGTAAAGGTAAAATAGTTTTGAGAATTGTCAAATCATAAAGATAGTTATGAGTCATTATAACTGCTACGGTTTTTTCATCTAAAATTACTGTTTTTGGTAGTTTTTCATATTCGGAAATAATTACAGCATCAGCTTCAGGAAATCTGCTAGAAGTAGCATAAGCAGAACGACGGTCTAATACTGTGACAGACCATCCTAATTGTTTGGCAAAATATACTATGGGTATGGCATCGTGACCAGCACCAAATATTACTAGAGATAGAGGTGGATGAATAACTTCTATCAAGGCTTCTATATTATTAATAGATATGTGAAATGATTTACCTAATCTTTTAGCATTTTTGCCATGATTTAGTAGTAGTTGAACTAGGGAATCATCAGTTATGTGGGTAGTAAAATTACCATCTGGGGATAACATTAAGTGATGGTTTTCTATTGATTGACTTTCAAATATTGTTACCAATACTCCTGGTTGTCTATTCTGAAGACATTCGGCAAGAAATGACATTAAAATTTTTCCACTTTCATCGAATAAAGGCTCGATAAAAATATCAACTATTCCCTGACAACCCATTCCTAAACCCCACAAAATATCTGCTTCGGAAGTAGTGTCATAGGAGACTAGGCGAGATTTTTTAGAATTCATTACTTCTTGCGCTTGCTCGAAAACGTCACCTTCTAGACAACCACCGCTGAGAGAACCAACCATTTCGCCTTTAGAAGTCATCAACATCCGCGCTCCTGGTCGGCGATATGTGGAACCTGCTACTTTGACAACAGTAGCGAGGGCGATGGTTTCTCTGGAATTTTTGAGTTTGTTGTAAGTTGTAATAATGTCTTGTAATTCTTTCATATTAGGGAGTAGGGAGTAGGGAACAGGGAGTAGGGAAAGTAAGGACATTAACTGATTGGAAAATATATCTTGTAGGGACGTTCCATGGAACGTCCCTACTCTTCCAACTATTCCTTATTCACCCTTTAATAATTTATCTGGAGTAATAGGCAAATCTCTGATACGTTTACCTGTGGCATGATAAACAGCATTAGCGATCGCTCCAGCAACGCCCACAATAGAAAGTTCCCCAATACCCTTAGTACCCAAAGCATTAACATAAGGATCTTCCTCCTCTACAAACTGCACCTGAATATCCGGCACATCTAACTGCACGGGGATCAAATAATCAGAAAGATTATGATTGAGAATGCGACCATACTGAGGAGACATCACTGTATGTTCCATCAACGCCATACCAATACCCCAAGTAATACCACCTATCATTTGACTGCGGGCAGTCTTAGCATTCAGAATACGGCCAGCACCGTAGACACCAACACATCGCGTCACCCGCACTTCTCCCAACAGTCGGTCTACTTGCACTTCCACAAAAACTGCTCCAAAAGAATGTTTGGCATATTCTTGTTGCTTCTGTTTCGATGCGTTGTTACCAACTGCTTCAATATTTTCCAAACTATGACGACTGAGAATATCCCGATAACTCTCTCCCACCGTAGGATTATTTTGCCACAATAATTTTCCTGAATCAAAAATTATCTCCTCTGGTTTTGCCTGGTAGAGCGGAGAGTCAGAGTCAGAAATTGCCATTTCTAATACTTTATTCCGAGCGCTCATTGCTGCTGCTTGTACTGCGGTCCCCACACTACTCGCTGTCGTCGAATTTCCGGTAAGTGGTGCTTTAGATAAATTTGTGTCACCAAGTTTAAATTCCACCTTTTCTAGAGATACCCCTAAAACCTCTGCTGCAACTTGTGTCATTACAGTGTAAGTGCCAGTACCTAAGTCCTGGGTTCCACTTTCAACTAATATTTCTCCACTATTATATATAGTCACCTTAGCAGTAGCGGGGAAACTATTTGCCGGAAAAGTCGCGCTTGCCATTCCCAAACCAATGAGACTATCGCCGTTACTCATAGAAGCAGGTTTTGGGTTGCGGTGTTTCCAGCCAAATATTTCTGCACCTCGCTGATAACATTCTTTCAGAGACTTACTCGACCACGGGTTTCCAGTCGCAGGGTCTACATCTGCATGGTTG
The DNA here is from genome assembly GCA_030064835.1 of Microcoleaceae cyanobacterium MO_207.B10. Taxonomy (GTDB): domain Bacteria; phylum Cyanobacteriota; class Cyanobacteriia; order Cyanobacteriales; family Microcoleaceae; genus JASJEE01. The sequence continues at coordinate 7,008 of JASJEE010000273.1, forward strand.
CGGAGGCGGAGTTCTATGGGGTCTAACTCCAGAGCATAACTAAGTTCATCCATTGCTGACTCTAGGGCAAACATTCCCGGTGCTTCCCCCGGTGCCCGCATAAAAGTGGGAGTACCAGCATTAATACGACCGAGGTGGTAGTTGGTGTCCAGGTTAGGGCAACCATACATCATATTTGTTGCCATTGTCACGGGTTCGGGAAATTCGTCAAAGGGTGACGTTATAGTTTCACCGATGTGTTGGAGCAGTGTAAGTTTCCCGTCTTTAGTTGCGCCAAGGGTCAGATGTTGGCGAGTGGGGGCGCGGTATCCAACAGAAGTATACATCTGGGCGCGGGTAAGTGCTAATTTAACTGGACGCTGCACATAACGCGCTGCCAGAGTAGTCAGGATGGTGTGAGGCCAAACAAATGCTTTACAACCGAACCCACCACCGAGAAATTTAGAAATAACCCGGACCTTTTCTGGAGGAATGTCGAATACTTTGGCGATCGCCGCTTGTGTAGAGGAAACTCCTTGAGTTGTATCGTAGAGGGTGAGGTGGTCATCTTCCCAAACTGCTAGAGTTGCGGAAGGTTCGATGGGGTTATGATTTTCCATCGGGGTGCTGTAGGTTTGTTCGACTAAGACTTCTGCTTGGGAACGCCCAGAGTTAATATCACCCCGGAAAGAATGAGCAGGTAGCATCCCCAGAAAAATTCTTTCTGGTTTATATCCTTGTTTAAGAGCTTCATCTATATCTATAGTTGGTTGTTCAATTTGATATTCGACTTTAACCAAGGTTGCTGCATATTGAGCTTGCTCTAAAGTTTCGGCAACTATTATTCCAATATGCTGCCCCTGATAATAAATATTTTCATCCTGAAGAATGGGAAGACTTTGCCCACCAGGGAAAAAAGTGATTTGATTAAATTTAGGAACGTTAAGGTGAGTAATGACTGCCAATACTCCAGGTGCTGTTTCTGTTGCGGTAGTTTCCAGTTTTGTAATTTTACCTTTGGCAATAGTGCTTTCTATTAATACGCCATAGGTCAAATTTTCAATTGGGATATCAGTAGTGTAACGTGCGCCACCTGTAACTTTTAGTTTTCCGTCTACGCGGTTTATTGGTTTTCCGATAACTTTGTTCATGTTTGCTATTGAAAAATTTTAGTTTAAAAGAATGTATCAGGAGAAAGAAGTGTTTTGATCGCGCTCTTATCCAGATATGATATTAGACAATAGGATACCTGTAGAGCGCAAATGGCATTTGCCCCTACACAAGTCCTGTAATTATAGCAATTCTTGTATTTGATCCCCCCTAACCCCCCTTAAGAAGGGGGGAACTTCAAAGTCCCCCTTTTCAAGGGGGATTTAGGGGGATCGTACTTGTGTACCTCATCAATTTGATAATTGCTATATTAATTATTGATTATTGAATTCTCTCCCCTAGCGACTGCAGTTGAAACCGCCCGAATAATGGCGCGTTTAGCTAATTCAATTTTAAATTGATTATATTCTAAAGGTTTTGCTCCTGCTAAAGCAACTTCTGCTGCTTCGGAAAAAGTCGCCTCATCGATCGCTCGTCCCTGCAAAACAATTTCTGCTTCCTGACAACGCCAAGGTTTTGTACCTACTCCACCTAATGCTAGTCGGGCAGATTTAATTATGTCTGTCTCAACTTCCAGAGCAACAGCTACAGAAACTAGGGCAAATTCATAATTAGCGCGATCGCGAACTTTTAAATAATGGGAGTTGCTAAACCAGGAAACATGAGGCACTTCCACTGCAAGTATTAACTCCCCATGCTCTAAAACATTTTCTTGGTAGGGCGTATCTTCCGGCAACAGATAAAAGTCATTAAGTGGCACTCGACGTTGTGCTGTTTTACCCTGAATATAAACCACCGCATCCATTGCCACCAAAGCTACCGCCAAATCTGAAGGATGAGTAGCAACACAACTTTCACTCGTGCCGAAAATAGCGTGCATTCGGTTATAACCTTGAATAGCAGGGCAACCACTACCTGGGTTGCGACGGTTGCAGGGAAAAACAGGGTCGCGAAAATAATTACAGCGTACCCGTTGCAATAAATTTCCACCCACTGTTGCCATATTTCGGAGTTGGGGAGAAGCACTTTCTAATATTGCTTCTGAAATAACAGGATAGGAATTTTTGACAGTGGGATAACGGGCGACATCGCTCAATTTTGCCAAAGCACCGATGCGGATGTTATTTTCAGCATCAACTTCTACTTCTGTCAGAGGTAGAGAGTTAATATCTATAACTTGCTTAGGTGTTTGTACGCCATCTTTGATTAAACCTATTAAGTCAGTACCTCCAGCAATAAAAGATATGGCTGCATCTTGGGCAACTGTAGTTATAGCTGTGTTTGCTTCGTTCACTCTCGTATAACTAAATGGCTGCATTTTCTGTTTGCTCCACTACTTCACGAACTGCTGCAACAATATGATGATAAGCACCACAACGACAGAGGTTGCCACTCATACCTTCCCGAATTTCTGTATCTGACTTTGGTTGCGTTTCTGCTAGCAACCCGACAGCAGAAACTATTTGACCGGAAGTACAAAAACCACATTGAAAAGCATCATGCTCAATGAAAGCTCTTTGCATTGGGTGAAGTTGTTCATTTTCCGCCAAACCTTCAATAGTAATAATTGACTTTCCCATCTGCATCACTGCCAAAGTCATGCAAGAATTTATCCGTTTCCCATCTATTAATACGGTGCAAGCTCCACATTCACCGCGGTCGCATCCTTTTTTTGTGCCTGTTAAACCTAAATATTCTCGGAGTGCATCTAATAATGTCACGCGAGGTTCTATATTTAGTTCATGTTGCACTCCATTAATTTTTAATGTTAGTGCTATTTTTTCTTTTTCTAACATTGAAATAATCTCTAAAATTAGATAATTGCTGTATTAATTGATAATATCATGCATGGTAATTAAGGTGGAAAAATACTCCTCATTTCCTCATATCCCGCTTTTTCCCCACTCTTTTTAATATAGATACCAAATGGCTTCTATAGGGCCACGATATTATCGTGCCCCGACCCTAGCTTTACCCCCCACTAATTTTAGCTTGATAACCCAATTTGGTTAAAATTTCTACTAACTTTTGTTTATGATCGCCTTGAATTTCTATTTCATTATCTTTAACAGTGCCGCCTGCACCACACTGGTTTTTGAGCTGTTTCACCAAACCTGCTAAAGTTTCTGGGTTTGACTGAAACCCACTAATAACAGTAACGGTTTTACCCTTGCGACCTTTCCTGGATGCTTGCACTCGCAGGTCTTGTTGTTCTGGGGGTAAATCTGGTACAGCTCTTTCTGTAGCACGAGAGGTAGCGTGATTACCAAATTCTGAGTAAACAACGCGATCGCCTTTTCCAGATTTATTAGAAGATTTACCTTTGGAACCAGCCATAATTAAAAAATAATATGATCAGACTACTGGACAGCTTAGTATATCATTAGTAGGGAAGTTGTATCCAATGTCCCTACAGTGTAGGAGTAAGCAACTACAATTTGCTTATTGTATGTTTCTCCTCTAATGTATTGTTAAATTTTAATTTTGATGACTTCACGATTAATAAACTTTCGTAAACTCAGGCACAACTACAGGTTTATCTTCATACTCAACTTCAAGCTTTCTTAGCTATAAATAAATCCCTCTCTCAATCAAAGAGGGATTTTTTCAGTTAATCAAAACCTATCTTAATTATTGATTCTACCTTAAGTAATTTATAGATAGAAAATCTTATTTATCACATATTTAATCTAACCAAATTTCCCACCAAGAACCTGATTTAGATTCTGATGAT
>JASJEE010000265.1 GCA_030064835.1 Microcoleaceae cyanobacterium MO_207.B10
TCTTGATATTTCACTTTTTGGAGATTAATCACTCCTGACAAACAGGATAAGTTAATAACTCATAGCTGACGGCTGAATGCTTACGTTTTTATTTAAGTGCTTATGGAAAATGAATTACAATACAAATTTTATGATACATCTCCAATATTTTCCAGAAATCATCAATTATTTATCCCTATTCCCTATTCCCTTTTCCCTCACTCAACCAGGAAATTTATTTTGCACGACCACTTAATTTCAACACAAAATAAAGCATCAAAATGGAAAAACTAATTCTAGGATTAGACCCTGGTCTAGCAGTATTAGGATTTGGAGCAATTAAATGTGTTTATAATTCCCAAAAAGACAAAATTGACTCTACCTCTATGGTAGATTGTGGAGTTATTAAAACAACAAAAAAACAAGAAATGGGGCGACGTTTAATCACAATTTATGAAGATTTACACACTATACTTAATACCTTTAAACCAGACTTAGCAGCCACAGAAAAATTATTCTTTTATCGCATGGGTAATACAATCTTAGTTGCTCAAGCTAGAGGCATCTTAATATTAGCATTAGCTCAACATGGAATTCCATTAATTGAGTTTACACCCCCACAAATCAAACAAGCATTAACAGGTTATGGCAATGCGGATAAATCTGATGTACAAAAAGCAGTAGCAAGAGAATTAAACTTAGATGAAATTCCGAAACCCGATGACGCAGCAGATGCTTTAGCAATAGCTTTAGCTGCAAGTTGGTTGAATTAACTATAGCAATTCCCATACTGATGAAGTACAAAATTCTTAGGTTTGAGGTGGTAGGTGGTAGGTGAACATTATTTGTTTCTATAACAATTCCTATGTTATTAGGTACAACTATCGCGGGCAAGATTCCCGCACTACAAAAAATTCAATTTATACCAAATCCGCTATAGATAGACCCGTTATATCCCAAACTGTAGAGACCTTACATACAAGGTCTCTACAGGGTTTTCGTGGTTTGCTGAAAACGGGTGTGTTTAACCCGGATTTGGTATTACGCCTTACCTCTTGTAGATCATAAGCCTGAAATATTCTGTAAAGTTCCACATCATTTTATAGTCGTTAGCTAGAAAAAAATAGATAATTGTTATCTTCTATACATAATTAAATCACACTTTGTATTAACAAGAGACAATATCATCAAGTCAAAAGTCTTAAGATTCTACCGATCACCTCTACATTTTATACAATTGTGAGTTAAAGTAAATAAATGTAAAGAAATATGAGATTTTCTCAATCCCTTTGTTAATACATCCATTTACTGTCCACCTTTTAGATATAAACCAGACAGACTTATGAAGAATATTTTTTCAAAAAAAATTTTTATATCTCTCGCAGCAATCTTCCTCACATTATCAACTTGGGCTACAAGTCCAGCTATAGCCAGAGCCTATGATAATCCCGACCTACTTCCCGAACAACAAACACCAATTATTGACCTGGCCAGAGCCCTAACAGACATTCAAGAAAACCTTCTAGCCAAAGACCTAGAACAATTTGAAACAGAAACTGGTTGGAAGCTCAGAGTTTTGACCCAATTCGACCGTACTCCCGGTAGAGCAGTCAAAGATTTTTGGGGACTAGATAAAAATAGTGTGTTGTTAGTGGCCGACGCCCGTGGTGGTAATCTGCTCAACTTTAACGTTGGCGATGGCCTCTATCAATTCCTACCCCGGACATTCTGGGTCGAGTTGCAAACCCGCTACGGTAATCAATTCTTTGTACGAGACCACGGGGAAGACCAATCTATTCTCCAATCATTAGAATCAATCAAAACTTGTTTGCGCCAAGGCGGTTGTAACGTTGTCCCAGGTTTACCACGGGAGCAGTGGATTTTAACTTTAATTACATCTGTTCTTGGCGGGATTATTTGTGGTTTTGCTGCTCAACCTCGCAAACCGGACCAACCTTTTTCTTGGCAGTGGGCGTTAATATTCTCTCCTCTCTGGGGAATTTTATTTATTGCTTTCGGAATTGGTCCAGTAGTTACGAGAACTTCAGATTGGTTACCATTAATTCGTAATATTGCAGGTTTTCTTATTGGTGCGTTAGTTGCTTATTTGACTCCTGTGTTGAATCAATCTTCTCCTTCTGAAACGTAAATAATTTTATATATCTAAACTGAATAAAAATTAAGAACTAGGAATGTTTGATTGATTCAATTATTCCTAGTTTTTTTGGCGATAGAGAGCAAAATTTGATTTGCTAAAATGGAGAGGCGATCGCTACTTTTAAGTTGAGGAAGAAGATATTATTTTTATCTCTATACAATTACTATGGCAAAAATTAATCAGATTCAAAATAAACTCAAAGAATTAAGTGGTGGTGAGTTTCAAAAAATTGCCGATGCTTGCCTTCATAAAAAAATCAGACAGGTTAAATTAATTAAACCATTAGGGTCTGTGACTGGAGCTAATAAAACAAGAACAGGAACTCCAGATACCTTAATTATTCTGGAAAATGGAAAGTATATTTTGGCAGAGTATACAACAGAAAAAAAAGGAGTCTGCGAAAAATTTAAGAAAGACCTCGGCAAATGTTTTAATGAGGAAAAAACTGGAATATCAATAACAGAAATAGAAAAGATTGTTTTATGCCATAATTCTACTCTGACTACAAAAGAAGAGAATTCTCTGAAAGAGGAATGTCAGAACTATGGAGTTGAGCTTGATATATTTGGTATTGACTCTATTTCTTTTGACCTTTATCAACATTATCCTGGTATTGCTAAAGATTTTCTTAAAGTTAAGGTAGATACTGGTCAAATAGTTAATCTTGATGAGTTTATTACTACTTATAATAAAAGAAACATTCTTGTGCCTCTAGATACAAAGTTTTACTTTCGAGAAGACGAAATAAACGAAATATTACAACGACTTGAGGAAAATAATCTAGTTATAGTTTATGGTAAAGCAGGAGTAGGTAAATCTCGGCTTGTTTTAGAGTGTTGTAGAAAGTTTGTAGAGAAATATTCTGAGTACGAAGTTAAATGTATTTTTGATAGAGAAAGAGATATTTTTGAGGATATCCGTGTTTATTTCTCAGATGATGGAAGTTATCTAATTTTTTTAGATGATGCTAACCGAGTCAAAGAATTTAAGCATTTTATTAATCTTTTAGATATAGATAAACGTGAAAATCAGCAAATTAAAATAATAGCTACAGTTCGTGACTATGCAGTTGAGCAAATTAAAGAAGTAGTGTGTTCTTATGATAATAATTTAGAGCTAGTAAAAATTGACTCATTAAAAGATAAGCAAATTGAGCAACTTATAAAAGAAGAATACAAAATTAGGAAATTATACATAGAAAGAATTGTTGATATAGCTCAAGGTAATCCTCGTCTGGCAATAATGACTGCTTTGGTAGTAGAGCAAGAAAAAACTATTGAAAGTATCAATAGTGTATCTGATCTTTATGATGAATATTATTCTTCAATTACAAAAGATATTACAGATTTTAAGGATGAAAGTTTATTGGAAGTTGCTGGTATTGTTGCTTTTTTCCAAGTAGTAGATTACTCTAACGATGAAATGATGGAAAAGATTCAAACAGCATTCAATATTGACAAGAAAACTTTCTGGGAAGCAGTTCGTAAATTATATAAATTTGAGTTGGTAGATATATATGAAAATGAGGTTGCTAGAATATCTGACCAGGTTCTAGCTACATATCTGTTTTATCTTACTTTTTTCAAGGAGAAATTGTGGAAATTTTCCGTTCTCTTAGATAATTTCTTTCCTCAGTTTCAATATAATTTTGTTGATGCTCTTAATCCTGTTTTAAGTGCTTTTGATAGTGAGAAGATTATCAACATACTTACTCCAGATGTAGACAGACTTTGGAAAATTTATGAGGAGGCAAGAGATGAGAAGAGTTTAATCCAAATGATGAAACTTTTTTGGTTTTTTAAACAGACAGAAATTATCAGATATGCTAAAAATTGTATTGACAAGATGGAAGTCGAGTCAGTAGATATTTCAACCTTAGATATTCCGTCTAATTCTAATATTCACATTCCACAAGATTCTATTCTTAACTTACTTAGTTTATTTGGTAATTCTGATGAACAAAATTCCCAAAAAATTGCAATAGATTTGCTGTTTAGATATCTGACAAAAAAACCACAAGAACTACCACAGGTCTTTTGCCTTCTTATTGAGGTGTTTGGATTTGAACTTGATTCCTACATAACAAAATTTATTATCCAGTCTACAATTATTGATAAGCTACTAAAAGAAGTAAATGAAGGAAAAAACGAATTATTTGTCAAACTATTTTTTGGTGTAGCTGAAAAGTACCTCTATCTTCAATTTAATACTCCTCAGATGAAAAAGAAAGAGTTTAAACTCTATCAATTTTCCCCACAACCTACACCTGAATTACTTGATTTGAGAAAGAAAATTTGGCAGGGAATATTTCAGCTCTATCAGATTGATATTTTTCAGAAAGAGGTAATCAATATAATTCATCAATATAGTAAATCATATTCTAAGTCTCCTGTCGGTGAAATTCTTAAGCAGGATGCTGTAGAAGTGCTTGAATTTTTTGCAACTCAGTTAAATCCTCAAGATTATTATCATTGTCTTATTGTTCAGAAATATTTGGATTTTCTAGAATCTCATCAAGTTGAATTTAATAATGAACTAAGAGAGCGATTTGTCAATGAAACTTATGAGGTATATAGGATACTTTCAGATAATTGGAATGAGAGAAAAAACTTAAACTTAGACTGGAAAGAATATGAGCAATTTAAGCAAAATCAAATCAAAGAATATTTTGCAAATTACGATTTTAAGGATTATCAGGATTTCTTTGATAAATGCCATGAGATAAAAGCTGTAACAAAAGAGAAAAACCATTACTATTCTGAATTTACCAGCCATAAAGTAGTAGAAGTATTTATTTTTCTCGCCTGCGAAAATTCAGAGCTTTATTTAGATGTGCTGAAATATTATCTCAATATTGGCGACCGATTTCAAATTAATGACTTTCCATTTCCATTAGTTAAGAAGTTAATTGAAATTTCTGGAGTTGAACAAGCTTTTGAATTACTCAACCAATCTGATTATGATTCAAAAAGAAAATGGTTATTTGGATTTTACAACTTACTACCTGAAGATAAAATTACATCCGATTATTTGGAGAAACTCTATAACTTATATAGGAAAAGCAAACTTGATGAAATGCCACAAGATTTTGACTTTCTTCTCAAATATCGTCACTTAGATAAAAATGTCGTTGCTCAGGTAACAGAAATTATTCTGAGTAAAATTAATGAACAGACAAATTATACAAATTGTTTAGGTCCTTTCTATTCTTTATTTAATCCTTACACTCAAGCAAATCAGATTTTAATTGAATTATTCACAGAAAAACTTGATGTGCTAAAACAAACATATTTATTAAGTCAAAAAATCAGGGGATACTCATCTAACTCTGAAGATATATTTACTCGCATTCTTGCTGCTGACCAAAATTTCATAATTGAATATATTGACTGGGTATACGATGAGGAAAGAAAATTCTCAAACTCCCCTTATTTTGAAGATGACCTAAACTATACATTTCTTTGGCAATATGAAAATTATCAGGAACTAATCACTTCAGTAGTTGAGCATATTTATCAGAAAGAAAAGGAATTATCTAACTCTGGATTCAGAAATATTATTCTGGAAAGAATATTTTTTTTAGAAGTAACAGAAGAAGAGAAAGTAATTCTTGAGGATAGACAAAATAAACTGCTAAAAAGTCTGATTGAAAATAGATATACAGATATTGATTTGATGCAATTATTGTTTAGCTTAACTACAACATTTCCTTACGAAAGACGTTATCAATTTATCAAACTATTTTGTAAGTACAATCAAAATTTTGAAGCTTTTAAGAAACTTTCCATAGAACCTTATTTTAAGCATTATAAGAAACTTTCCGCAGAAGATTATATTTTGAGTAGCTCTAAGAGTATTGACGCAACACATAAAATCGTAGAATATCTTGAATCACTACTACGAATTTTTAATACAGTAAAATTTCTCAAACACAAGCAATATGTAGAACAAAAAATTAAATATTATGAGACGTGGATTGAAGAAGAAAAGAAAAATAATTTTCTCAAAAACTAAATTCTATATCACGTTCAGGTAATTAGTTGAGGAAGTTAAACGCAACTCAACAAAAGCTGGTATGTATCTGTTAGGTTTCTTTCCTCAACCAAACTTACAAAACGTAAGATTTCAATAAGGCAAAAAAGCTTAATTTATTAATTAACTAGGACTTACGCAGAAACCGGGTTTATCGAGAAAATTTCGTGATTTGAACAACAATAATTATGGTAATAAACCCGGTTTCTTATTTCGGTGTGTAAGTTATGATAACTATTTTTTTGGGGTTGCACATTAAAGAATGATAAGAGGTTTTAAACTGTACAGATATGAAGAAAAGAATTATCTAAAAATATCTAATTTCAGACTTCATCATTCCTGATTGTGCAATCCCATTTTTTTAGTCAAAATAGTCGAGAGTTATTACCCAAATTCAACCTGAATCTTCAAATTTAAGTTGAACCTTTTTCTTCAGATAAAGAAGTTTTACAACCAACTGGATAGGGTGAATTATAAGTAGTAGAACGTTTACCAAAAATAGTATAACGATTATCTCTAATCTGCTCATAAAAGCGATCGCCCATCCACTTCGCCCCAGGTAAACTCCGATATGCTGAGACAAACATATTTCCTACAGGTAAAATTATTCCTATTTCCTCTGCTGCATTACTACCTTGCCATCTATTTTCTGGTACATTCCGATCAATTAAAATCATTCCCATTTCACAGTCTTCAGCAGTAATACTAAACTGTTTTAATACTTCTAAATTTTGCATCGGAATATATTCAAATAACTGACCTTTATCTATATTCTCTAATACTTGTACTAAAGTTACACATAAATTGCAGTTGCCATCATAGATTACAATATAACTCATACGTCTTAAAGTTTGATTTTAAATACAATCAAAATTGTAACACCAAACTCAAATAAGCTTACCCCCGCTTCCGCGGGGATAGTTACAGTAACAGTAAAGTAATAACTAAACTGTTAGTAAATTTGGTGTTGGTGTCGCCAAGTAAAAATTAAATTAGCCCTGAATCAAAAACAGAACCGTTTTACTGCGAGAAAAAATAAACATTATAAATTCTTACCGAAAAATTCTGGGTATGCGCCTCCCATTTTAAGGGGATAAAAAAAGAGAATATTCCAAATTTCAAGCCTTTTGCTTCAGAAACAGGTACTGATAACTATTAACTGATTACTGTTAACTGATAACTGAAATAACTACCTAACCCCTAACCCCTAACACCTCCATATCAAATATTGTATGAAAATGCTATAACACCTAGCTAAAATTCTACAGGAGCTTCAGAACTTAACCTTTTTTCTAGTAAAAATCTGAGTATAGACCGAGTGACTAATACTAAACCTAATCTCGCTTGTGCTAACTTCGGTGTTTCTACTTTTACCTCTCCCCAAATGCGACATCCACTATAAAAATTTTGAAAAGCTGCGCTCAGTTTATTAGCTACTTTTTCCCAGGTTACAACTTTTTGACTTTCCGAAATACAATAGATGCGATCTAGCGTAAATGCAATCTGATAAATTAACTCATATTCAGCATCATTTGAAAACTGTAACTTCTCATTTTCTTGTTGCCAGGGTATAGAATTTTGAGTCTCGTTTTCAGGTTTCAGAGTAACAGTAATCAGGCGATCGCTTTCCCCCATCCGTAATAGTGAACAACAACGAGCATGACTATATTGAATATTAAATAAAGTTGTCGATGTCACTGACCGAGAATTAATACTTACTGGCAAATTTTCCGGCCCAATAATTAAGTCAGCAGAACTTAAATCATCTAACCACTTAGCTATGCTCAAATCAGTTATTTTAAAGAAAATAATTCCAGAGGAAATTAGCTCAACCTGAAAATTACCTGCATCTCCATCTGCTTCAGTATTTACTATATCCATCCAACACTTAGCTAACTCCGTCGCAATATCTATTGCTGATTGTTGCCAAAGTGGGGCCAATTTCAGAGCGATCGCCGATTTATATTCAACTGTCCCTCGACCTCTGGTTTGATTCACAGGAATAGTCTCTACATTTTGCCAACTTTCTGGTTGATTTTTATACCCACCAGAAAATGCCAATCGCTGCTGGTATAAATTTATGGCCTTTTGGATAAAATGTATCAATTGACACTTAAATGAATATTTTGTCAATATAATCATTCTCAAATAAAATTTCTGTTGAATATTCCGAATTAGATGTGTTTTTTGCTACACTAGATTAAGAAGTAAGACTAGTATAAACAGATCAATATCACTGGCTTATATTCTTCTTACTGAATTGATTTGAAGATAACTAAAACTTGCACAAAAAAAGAACCAATGCAATTATCATCACATCCAGACCTACCAGAAATGTCACTGAATATGCAATCCACCAACACTGCTGCTCCCAGCAATAGACCATTTCTCACCTGGCAACTAATTATAGACTGGGCAGAAGAACATTATCGCAGTAGATCCTTTACCAAAGATGAACGTATACCCGCCCGCCCAGGGTTGTTATATCTAGTACAAAAAGGCTCCATCCGTTTAGTAGGAAATGCCCACGTTACCGCCAGCCGAAATAAGTCTAGTAAATCAAAAAATCCCGGTAATATTTCAGACGAAGCTTTTCTGGGCTTTGTCGGTGCCGGGCAACCGTTTGAACTAGTAGCTCAGTCCCCATTTACACTACAAGCTTATGCCCATGCCGATCAAACTACGGTACTCTGGATGTATTGGCATGATTTAGATAACTGGCCTCATTTCCGGCGAGAAGTTTTGGATGCTTTTCGATACCAACATCAAAGGAAACTTTTATGGCTGAGTACCCTGGGCCAACGTCGCACAGTTGATCGATTATTTGGGTTTTTGACTCTATTAATAGAAGAATTTGGTGAACCTTGGATTAGGGAAGATAGACCAGAAGTAACCAGCGGTTACTATTTACCTTGGCCTTTGACTCACGCTCAAATTGGTAGTGCTATTGGCTCAACCCGCGTCACGGTAACTCGTCTGATGGGTAAATTACGTCAGCAAGGCTTAATCCAAATTCAAGATGATAATCTCATTTGCTTACCAATTCAGTCTGAATAGCTTTAACTTAATAAATATTTTTAATTTTTGGCTTCGGTGAAGCAGTATAATTGAATGAAAAAAAATGTGATAGCTGATTTCAGGATAAAAGCAAGGTCTAATTTTATATAAACAATATGGTTACCGAATAGTTAATAATTAATATAGCAATCCTATTTGAGTCGTGTACAAAATTTTAATCGCTTTTAGAGAACAGGGAACAGGCAAGAGTTTCAGTTTTTTTATTTACTTTTTGATTACCCGCAACCTATGGGCGGATTGCTATAGTTAATAATTAATCATTAATCATTAAGAGTTGATAGTTAAGAGTTGGTAGTTAATAATTATTAATTCAACAATTCAGCTTTATTAGTCTCCCCTTTTAAGGGGTAAAAATTCCCAATTTTCCTTTTAGTCAATCCCCTGATACGAATTTGATAAATGTTTGCTACAAATATTATTAATCTTGGGTGTAGGGTATTGGGGGTGGTTAAATAGTCGGAAAAAGAAAGAAAAAGGCTGGTTATCAAAGGGATAAAGTGGGAAAAATTTTATTGATTAGTTAATAGTTGAAGTTTTCTCAAGTATCACATTCTTTTTTTTATTGGTATTATTTTAATAATTAATAATTATTAATTATTAATTATTAATTGTTAATTGTTAATTGCTGAAGACGGATTGCTAAATCTCTTTAATAGTCTGAATTTAAGTCGTCTAACGCACCCTACTGGACTGTTTCATCTTAAATGTTGCACTCTTATTTTAAATTCTGGGTTGATTAATCTCCCCCCTATTCCCCCTCTTCCCACACCTCCCACACCTCCCACACCTCCCACCCACACTTTTTTAATGCACTACTTTAGCTGAAACAGTCCACTACCGGACTATTTCATCTTAAATGTTGGATTATAAAATGAGAAAATGGGGAGATGGGGATATGGGGGGATGAGGTGTCAGTTATACAAAAAAAGCTGCACAGTTTTAGCTGTGTCGGTCCACTACATTTTTGCACAAAATTAGCTGTGTTGGTCTACTACTGGACTGACACACCTTAAATGGTGCATTAGAAAATGGGGTGATGGGGAGATGGGGTGACGAAAAAAGCTAATGCACTATTTTAGGTTAAACAATCCACTACAACCTAACACCTACTACCAAAATGTAGCAATATTTTATGAAAATGGTATAATTTTCAATCTGGTTATACAGTTTATGTTCATAATTTTATAATTACTTCAAGCCTTCAATCTCTCCCCCTCCTCATCTCCCCATCTCCCCATCTCCCTACCCCCCCCATCTCTCACAACTATATAATAAGTATTCAACCAGATTTGATATAAGTAGTTGTAGTTGCTCATGGGCAATTAATAGGCTTGGATGTTAATTAGTAAATATCTAAGAGACTGTTTGTCAAATAATTATTAAGAGAGCATACGAGTAACTAAAATCTAAAAGTGCTAATACTTCAAGGGATTGAAAGAAGGTAGATATATAAGTATTCAGTACATATATTCCTAGATTTAATAGCGACAAATATTTGTCTTGATTTCTTCGGACCTATTCCCTATTCCCAGTTAAGTGTTCCC
>JASJEE010000266.1 GCA_030064835.1 Microcoleaceae cyanobacterium MO_207.B10
TGCTCTATACGCAATAGAAGAAAAATTTGACTATTTATCTCCTCTAACTGGGTGCTTCATAAAATGAATTGACTATTGCTCTATACGCAATAGAAGAAAAATTTCGCTATTTATCTCCTCTGTCTGGGTGCTTCATAAAATGAATTGACTATTGCTCTATACGCAATAGAAGAAAAATTTCACTATTATTTCAACGTAAGCATTGTCAGCTTTTTGAGATTATGCCGTAATTTTTGAGAGTTAGTAGTGTGTTGAAGAGCGATCGCCTAACGAAAGAAATCAGGCAACGTCTACATATAAAATTGTAGAGGCAAACGGCTGTTTGCCTCTACTGAGGGTACACTAGATCAATAACCAAAGCTTGGCGTTGCTGATTTTGGGTATGATATTGATTTATTGCCTTATTGCCAAATTCTCAAGTATATAATTAGCAAATGCTCTAGATTTTGTGGATATTATTTTTCATATAGAATCCGGTTATATAGTTAAATTCTACACCATGTGAACTCTAAATCATTTAACGCTGTATCGTCACCCCTACCTTGCTTAGACTCTACTTTTGCCCGAACACCACATATAGCAGCACGAGAAAAACCACCTTGCCATTCGCCAAATCTGCCCCAAGGACCACCAGTTGCTTCAACACGCTCATCATTGCTACACCAAAAACGTACAGAGTTTGCAGCTGTATCATCTCCCCTGCCTTGGCCGCGTTCAACCTTAAGTTGAAAATGGGTAAAAAATTGTGCTGGCTGGCAACCAGCACCTTCTACCCAGCTACCCCAAAAACCTTGGTGTGGAGATATACGGCCTACATTACGTCCTCTTCTATCCCGACAATATAGAGCAACAGCATTAAGAGCTGTATCATCTCCCCTGCCTTGGCCGGGTTCAACCCTCATGGTATATCCAGCAGCCCAACTGCCTGGGGGACAGTAAGCAGGTCTAGTCCAAGTCCCCCATGGAGCACCATTCCCAGACTCCTTTACATTAACTATGTCGTTACGGAAACTTTGGCCAAAAACTTGGTTTACAGGAAGAACTGAAACTGAAATCAGACAAGTAATCACAATTAAAGCTTTCTTCATAATCCTATACCTTTAGTACATACTTGGTAATTAAGTTGGCGGCATTTACATTTCTAGGAGTTATACAAATTACAAAAAGTAATAGTATACTCTAGCAAAACCTCAACACTCAAGTAATTAGGAGGATTCACAGTCTGTTTTTGGCATCCATTATTATGCACATAATTTTCCAAGTTGACAGCAGCACTCAAATATCTGCATACTTGGAACCCACAAGATAAGATTAACTGTGGATACAAATTTACTTTTGTTGAGTAGTTTTATTATATCATCTCCAGATCGCTATGTCATCCAGTTCTTCCTTCGGCAACTGGTTTAGTCTTTCTCCGTCTTATTCTGGTGGCAGGTTTTTGCCAATACCCCTCTACCTAAATCATTATGCCAAATTCTTTCTGAATCCGGATTCTTAGATATATTCATTGTTTAATAAGGTTATACCTATTGTTACCATAACTTTTGAATCATCGTACTTATGAATAATCAAGCTAATCCTAATATCAATCCTGACAATTATTTATTAAGAAGTGTACATACAAACAACTTTCCCCAAATTTTAGACCAGTTAGGTATCTCTTTAGTCGTCTCCACTTATCAAGCAGGTAAATTAATCGTATTGCGTCCCGATAATGGGGTAATTAATACTCATTTTCGCACGTTTAATAAACCGATGGGATTAGCAGCAACTCACGAAAAAATTGCCTTGGGAACTGCTTATCAAATTTGGGATTTTCGCAATGTTCCAGCAGTGGCAGGAAAAATAGAACCTGCTGGTAAACATGACGCTTGTTATTTACCACGAAATATTCATATAACTGGGGATATTGATATTCACGAAATGGCTTGGGCGAAGGATGAATTATGGTTTATTAATACTCGTTTTTCTTGCCTTTGTACTCTCGGTCATCCTAATAGTTTTGTGCCGAGATGGCGACCTCCTTTTATCACCGGATATGACTTAACAGACCGCTGTCATTTAAACGGACTTTGTTTAAAAAATGACGTTCCAAAATATGCGACTGCTTTAGGAGAAACTGATACTTCAGCAGGGTGGAGAAAAAATAAAGCTAATGGTGGAATATTAATGGATATAGAAACAAATGAAATTTTAATGCGGGGTTTATCTATGCCTCATTCTCCGAGATGGTATCAAGAACAATTATGGTTATTAGAATCGGGAAATGGTAGTCTAGCAAAAGTCGATTTAAACCAGAGAAAGTTAGAAACAATTGCTAAATTACCAGGGTTTACTCGCGGTATAGATTTTTGGGGAAATTTAGCATTTATTGGTTTGTCTCAAGTTAGAGAAACTGCTGTTTTTAGTGGGATGCCTATTACTCAACTTCAAGAAAGAATTTGTGGTGTTTGGGTGGTAAATATTTTAACTGGAGAAACTATCGCTTTTTTAAGGTTTGAAGCTGGAGTTCAGGAAATATTTTCTGTGGCAGTTTTGCCGAATATTCGCTTCCCGGAAATTATTGAATGGAATGAAAATTTATTGGCAAGTTCCTATGTTTTACCTGATGAAGCTTTAGCAGAAACAGTCAAACCAACTTCAGAAATAGCTATGGCAGAGACTCATTTAGTCAAAGGAAACCAGTTATATCAAGAGGGAAAATTATTAGAAGCTATTAATGAGTATCAAGAATGTTTGAAGTTACAACCAGATTTGACTAGAGCTAAATATAATTTGGGAGTAGCTTTAGGAGACGATCGACAACATGAAGCAGCAATTAATGTTTTACAACAGGTAATTAATACAGAACCAGATAATGCCGATGCTCACAATAGTCTTGCTTATGCTTATAGTCAAAAAGGTGAATTAGAAGCAGCAATTCAAAATTATGAAAAAGCAATTAATCTCAACGGTAATTTTGCCAAAGCACATTTTAATTTAGGCATGACATTATTAAAAAATGGAGATTTAAAACGAGGATTTGCTGAATGTGAATGGCGGTGGCAAACTACAGATTTTACTCCTTTTCAATGTCCTCATCCCCGCTGGAAAGGCGAAGATATTAGTAAGAAAAATTTATTAGTTCATACCGAGCAAGGAGCAGGAGATGCTATTCAATTTATCCGTTATATTTCTCTAGCAGCAAAACGTTGTCAAAAAATTATATTAGTATGCCCGCCAGAGTTAATTTCTCTATTTAAAAATATCCCAGGAATTGAGAAATTAATGCCACCAGGAGAACTAAAATTATCAGAATTTGATGTCTATATACCCTTAATGAGTTTACCTTACATTTTCGACACAACCTTAGACACTATTCCTGCTGAAATTCCCTATTTAAAATACCCCAATACCAACTATATTAAACTTCCCGAATCTCTATATAAAGTAGGCATTGTTTGGGGTGGTAGTCCTACTCATAAAAATGATAGTAATCGTTCCTCTAAATTAATAGACTTTTTACCTATTTTGCAAGTGCCAGGAGTAAAATTTTATAGTTTGCAAAAAGGAGAGCGTAGCAAAGAATTAACTCAACTTCCCTCCAATATTAAGATAGAAGATTTAAGTTTAAAACTAAACAATTATGCTGATACAGCAGCAATAATAAATCAATTAGATTTAGTAATTACTGTTGATACTTCTGTCGCACATTTAGCTGGAGCATTAGGAAAAAATGTCTGGAATTTATTGTGTTTTAATGCAGACTGGCGTTGGCTACAAAAAGGAGGAAATTCTCCTTGGTATCCGACAATGAAATTATTCCGTCAGTCTCAGTCAAGAGAGTGGCAAGAAGTAGTTGAAAAAGTACAAACAGAGTTGCAGAAAATTACGACAAAAAAATGATTATAAGTGTGGAATAACTGGTATCTTTCAAATTTAAACAACTGCTATTTTTATTGCAGTGAGTCAGACTCTAGCAATAAAAATAGAGAGGGTTTACTGGTACTTCTGCTAATTCTAGAATCAATGTAATACCACATTGATAAACTCTGCTTTGTGCATTAAATTTCCCCATCCTCCTAAAGGACATTCATGATACATCTTATTAACTTTAAAAATATATTCCCCAAAATCTAGATAAGTTGTTTTTTGACAGTACGATATTGATTTTCTAGGATAATACCATCTAAAAGTGTATCCACCTTCGTTGTCTAATTTTTTTCTTAACTCAAATCTTTCTTTTTTCCACACATCTCTACAATCAAAAATCCAAAACATTGTATCGTAGAAATTTTCTCTTCTTCTATTTCTTCTATACTTATATGTGAGTGCTGAAATTCTATTACTTGACCGGTGTTTGTTATGGCATCTGCTAATCTACCTTTTCCATTTTTTTCTATAGGAACTTCACAATTATAACCATAGTGGTCTTGTACATAAATTTTCCATTGAAGATGCCATAGTGTTTCTGATTCATAGTCACAGTCGAAATGATGTCGCTGATGCGCCCATTGCCAGATATTAATTGAGCCACATTTTGGGATTAGGGTTGCACCACATAAAATGCAACTTGCTTTAATACCTGGTTTTGGGTAGACTTTTTGACCGTATTTGTCTATTCCGTAAATCATTTTAATATTTAAAAATATCCTCGACTATAATAGTAAGTATTTTGCTAAATCATAACTAAAATCAATAATTTAGTCGATACTTCTGTCGCACATTTAGCAGGAGCATTAGGTAAAAATGTATGGACTTTATTATGTTTTAATCCTGACTGGCGTTGGTTACAATCAGGAGAAAATACTCCTTGGTATCCAAGGATGAAATTATTCCGTCAGTCTCAGTCAAAAAATTGGCAAGAAGTAGTTGAAAAAGTACAAACAGAGTTGCAGAAAATTACGACAAAAAAATGATTATAAGTGTTAAGTAAATTTTTTTTAGAATAGAATTATATCATCTCTGGTTCAATACTAATATAGCAATTCCCAAAAAGCGTGAGGTACAAAATTCCTTTGTTTTGGGAGTAGGAAGTAGGGAGTAGGGAGTAGGGAAGATTAGGTAATGGGGAATAGCAAATCAGAAAAACAACTGTACCTCATCCTTCTTGAGAAACACTATAGACATCTCCAACAATGAAAAATAAAATTAATTCTTATCTATAAATTGTCAATTATTTCCCCCTGTTCCCTGTTCCCTGTTCCCTGTTCCCTGTTCCCTGTTCCCTGTTCCCTATTTTCTGGAGATGTCTAATAAATAAGTTACAACATATTTCAGACTAATGATATACAAATTGAAAATGCTTATAGCACAGACATCTTGTCTGTTAGCTCTCTACCTCATAAGTTCGGAAACTGCTGTCAATAAGTAAGCCGGAAATTTCAAGTCGCGAGTAGTGAAAAGAGAGAAATTTTCTATTACAGCGATTTTCATTTCAGTACACCACAGTAGGGATGTTGGATAACAAAAATGCGTTTTCCTGACGGAATGCTCCGCAAACATATCGCGCTGCGTTTAGCTAACACAAAACGTCCCTAACGGAATGCTCCGCAAACGTTAACGCTCCGCGACATATAAAGCGGAGCTTTGCGTCAGCAAAACGTCCCTAAAAGTTTTGCGCGTTGGATACAAAGCTCGTAAGAAGTAGAGGAGATTAGAGAATATGTTACCTTAAATAATTTAGTGAAAAATAATTTCCAAAACTAAAAAATAGAATCAATTATTATCCACAAATTCTCAATTACTCCCCCCTACTCCCTACTCCCTACTCCCTCTTTTATGAAGATATCTAATGATAATTAAGTTCTCCAGAGTTGAGGAATAATTAACCATGAATTAGCTTGATATTCTGTAAATTCTGAGTAACGAGATAAAGATTTATCTTTTTTCAGCATATTCGGAATAAATACTAAGGCAACAAATGCTGCTTGACAAAGTTTTAGGTACTTTATGACCACATTTTGAACAATTTTGTGATGTATTGTGAGGATTGACTTTAACTACATGAACACCGGGTTTGAACGCCACTGCATTCAGTTTTTCAATAAAAACTCCCCAGGCTACATCATAGATTGATTTTGACAGTTTAGTATTTCTAGCTAAACCTTTAATGTTAAGATTTTCGACAGCAATTAAATCATACTCTTTAACTAATTTATGAGCAGTTTTGTAATGAAAAATTTCTCTTTGTCTAGCAATATGTTGATGTAATTTAGCTCTTCTATTTTGAGCCTTTTTCCAGTTATTAGAACCAATTTCTTTTCTAGCTGCTTTACTTTGTTTTCTAGCTAAATTAGCTTGAGATTTTCTATGAAAATTTGGAACAGGAACAGTTTCTCCAGTATTAGTCGTCAAAAACTCTTTCAAACCTACATCAATACCTACGGCATTTTTGATATTATCTGTAGGAATTAAACTAGGAACTGACTTATCTTCTCAACTCAAACTCACATAATAACCATCAGCTTTTTTTGGTTATAGTTGCAGTTTTAATAGTAAAGCCTTCTGGAATAAGTCTATGAACTATCACTGAAATAGTACCAAACCTGCTAATAATAATTTGCTTGCCATCAAATTTAACTGCTGCTTTAGGATGATTAACTCTACTAAAACGCGCGGGACCTTAATTTGCCATAATTCTTAAATCTTGGTCTACCAAATCTCTTGCCTGTTTTATCAGGAACTAACCTTTCATGTCCGCTCTTAGCCGAAACTTTTCCAAGCAATATCAAGTCTTTGTAAATTAATTTGTTGAACTTCGTATGGAGATTTCTTTGTATTCTCGAAAGAGAATTTTTGTTTGTTTAAGTGCTGATTGTTGAAAATAATAATCAGGTCTACTGGGAATCTCGCCCATAGGACATGATACTATTGAGCATCGGTCTAATTGACACCTAGTTCTATTTAACCAGTCTAGTCTTTGACCATTAGCGTATTTGAATTCAAGTAGCATAAACAGATAATCCCATATTTTAGCCAACAGTTACAAGCCCCTATTTTCTGGAAACAGAGAAAATAGGGGCAGTGAGTGCGATAGCATTGAACTTGAGACATTTATCAGATCGGGGCAAACGTCTCCAACTTTATGCTAAGGCAGACTCTTGAGTGCGAGCAAAAATCATCCGACCTGCAGAGGTTTGTAAAGAACTAGTAACAACCACCCGCACTTCATCACCCACATAGTCACTACCAGATTCTACCACTACCATTGTGCCATCATCTAGATAACCAATACCCTGAGATGGTTCCTTACCTTCTTTACGAATTTTGATTTCAATGGTATCCCCAGGTAAATAAGTGGGACGCATTGCTTGAGTAAGGTCATTTATATTTAGGATCTGAACTTTTTGCAAGCTTGCCACTTTAGACAAGTTGTAATCGTTGGTCAACAAAGTACCATTAATTTCGACAGCAAAACGAATCAATTTTGCATCTACTGTAGAAATTTCATCATAATCAGCAAAATGAATTTGAATTTGAGAAGGGTAAATTTCCTTAAGTCGATTTAAGATATCCAAACCTCGTCTACCTCTAACTCTTTTTTGATCGTTAGAAGCATCAGCGATCAGTTGTAATTCTTGCAATACAAATTGTGGTACGAGAATTTGACCCTCAAGAAAACCAGTTTCTAATAAATTTTCGATTCTGCCGTCGATGATGCAGCTAGTATCCAAAATTTTAGTAGCAGCAGGTTTAAGAGTTCCTTCTGCAACCAATACTGCGTCTAAGCTGTTAGGATTAATCAAACGTAGGAAACCACGACCGTGAGTATCGGCTACGTTAACCCCTGTAAAACCTAACATTATACTACCTAAGACTGCCACTAGAGGCTTAATGAAGCTGAACTCCTGGGGAATAGGCAGTAAAAACAGAGGCGCTAGCATTAAGTTAGCTACTAATAATCCGATGACTAAACCTATTGCTCTGGTTAATAAAATATCAACTGGCATCTGGCTAACTTTTATTTCCAGTCGTCGATATGTAGTTTGAAAAACTAGTCCCACTACAAAGCCAATCAACGAAGTAAAAGCAGATAATACTGAACGTAACCCTTCAATGTTGGTGACTTCCAGTAATACGTTAGGTGGTAGCACTTCTATGCTATAGAAGCCAATTCCGGCTCCCGCGATTACAAATGAAATGATAATTATTGCGTCAAGCATTGTTTCAAGCCTATATAAATTTAGTGAGATTTCTCCTCGAAGAACTCAGTAGTCATTAACTGATAAGGATTTTGGCTGATCAATTATAGTTCCATTATATATTTCAGTTGATGATCCATTCTTTACGGTTCTATTTTAGTTAGAAACTCAAACCTTATTGGTTGATGGCCTTTTCATAATTAATGCTAATCTTTGAGTCATTCGTGAAATATAAAATCTATCTCATAGTAGAAATACTGTGACTATTTTTACTTTACTAATAAATCAAATATTGTCAGAATCTGCCATTCTTTCCTGTATAAGGCTGATAAATTTAAGTTCTTTTTTTTGAGTGCTTCTTACATTCGCCGTCGCACGGCGAATTAAGCACTCGCTTTTTTGACTTTATTTCCTGGGTAATATTTACATTTCTAAACATCCGTTTTGTTTCTGGTTGATTTTACTACTACTCATTAATTTAATAATTGTTTAAAATTGTTATATAAATGACATAGTTGTTCACTCTAATTTTTGAATGAAGAGACTGGTGGGAAATTACGACATTCCTACTTCGGCTTATGTCCATATACCTTTTTGCCGACGGCGATGCTATTACTGTGATTTTCCTGTCTCTGTAGTGGGCGATCGCCGAAGAGGTGAGAATTTTAGTCCAATTCAGGAGTATGTGGATGTAATCTGCCAAGAGATAACCATTACAAAGTCTTTCTGTCAACCCTTAGAAACTATTTTTTTTGGGGGTGGGACCCCTTCTTTGTTATCAGTGGGTCAACTGAATCAGATTCTAGAGACCCTAGAACAAAAGTTGGGCATATTGCCTAATGCTGAAATTTCCATAGAAATGGACCCAGGTACCTTTGACTTGAAACAAGTGCTAGGTTATAAGTCTTTAGGAGTAAATCGAGTTAGTTTAGGCGTTCAAGCATTTCAAGATGATTTGCTGAAAGTTTGTGGGCGATCGCATAATGTCTCTGATATTTATGAAGCGGTGGACAAATTACATCAAGCAGGAATTATTAACTTTAGTATTGATTTAATTTCGGGACTTCCACATCAAACCTTGGCACAGTGGCAAGCTTCTTTAGAAGCAGGGATAGATATTTCTCCAACTCACATATCAAGTTACGACCTTATAGTTGAGCCTGTAACTGCTTTTGGGCGTTACTATCAACCTGGTAATAGCCCTTTACCAACAGATGAAATTTCGGCCCAAATGTATCGGATGGCACAGCAATGGTTAACCATTTCAGGATATGAACATTATGAGGTATCTAACTATGCCAAACCAAATTATCAGTGTGGTCATAATCGAGTTTATTGGGAAAATCGTTCCTATTATGGCTTTGGAATGGGTGCAGCAAGTTATGTAGAAGGACAAAGATTTACCCGACCAACCACACGCCAAGAATATTATAAATGGGTGCAATCGCTTCAAGATTATATTTTAGAAAATCAGGGTATTTATCAATCGAATAACTACTTAGAAAATGATCTGGAGTTTCTGTTAGAAACACTGATGCTAAGATTTCGCTTGGCTGAAGGGGTGAATCTATCAATATTATGTCAGCAGTTTGGTCAACAAATTGTAGAGCAAATATTGATTTGTTTGCAACCCTATCAAAAGGCAGGGTGGGTAGAATTTATTCATCCAAACGGTATAGTAACTGTACTTTCAGACAAGCAAAAACCTCCTGTAGATGGATATTTGAGATTGACCGATCCAGAAGGTTTTTTATTCTCGAATACTGTCTTATCAACTTTATTTAGCAAACTCGAAAATTATATCAGTATCAAACTCTAAAAAATTGAGTATTTGTACTGATAAAATACTGCTCTGGAAATAGGTAGCTTAATGTAGATGAATTTTCTTCAAAAAATAAGTAATAAAAAATGTGATCAAGCGAAGGTTATACATCTATAATTAAGTTATTGGCACTCAAAAACACAGAGTTCAGTCGGGTTGCTAATCGGCAAAAAAAAATTAGAGGGAAGAAAATATTGTGACTATAGCACTAGATAGATTAGAAAAAAAACAAGGCCAAAAAATTCTCTGCTTTTATGTTAATACTACTCGCCAAATGCAGGTAGCGAAAATTAGTCATATTTCAAATGAAGAGTGGGAACACATTGTTTTTCCTGGGGAACGTTTCTTGTTTGAGGCTGTTCCGGAAGCAGAGTTAGAAATTTATCACAGCCATGAAAATGGTGAGATTAGATGTGAACGTTTGTTATGCAAGGGTTTGAAGGTTAATCAATAAACCAATCTTGACAATCAACTAAAACTTAGTTTGGTTTAGAGAATTTTTAACAGTTAGTAATTAATACTTGGTTGTTTGGTATTAATTACTAACTGTTATGAATATAAGGTCTAATTAACTAGTGAATACTTAACAGATATATAAGTCTCTAAGAATCCTATAAATCAGAAAATATAACTATTTAATTGCTGATAAATTCTCTAACTACTAAAAAACTTTCAGCTAAGTTTAATATAGAAACTTTAGTCAACCGAGTATTTTGAGCTAAGAGACCGTTTATAAACAAAACTTTAAGCTCTTGTCGTGGAGCAACACAGCTAATTTTGTGCAAAATTGTAGTGGACTGTTTCATCTTAAATGTTGCACTCTTATTTTAAATT
>JASJEE010000267.1 GCA_030064835.1 Microcoleaceae cyanobacterium MO_207.B10
TGAGATGATTAATAGGTTTTAAACATCCTCGATAAAAATTAACAAACTCTGGTTGAGAGAGACCATTACGACTTATAATGAAGTAAGGTGGTTCAACGCCAGGATCAAAGTGTTCAACAGACATATACTCAATTACATAAGCCCATCGAGGATTTTTAGTCATATTGGGATTGGTTTTGTGGAGCATAAATGATGAAAATAAAACCACATCACCCGGTTCTGCTGCAATAAACACAGCATTCTCACAAGATCCTTCCCATTCTAAATGATTACCTGTTTTTCGATGGGGTAATAACTGTTTGTGACTTCCCGGGACTAGCCATAGTCCACCATTATCAGGACTCATCTCAGTTATAGCAATCCAGAGTTGATAGTAACCATCTTTAAGATCGCTATAAGCATTATCCTGATGCCAAGGAAATATTCCTGCTCCTGAATCCTTTACAACTGCTTGATCCCAACGGACCCAGATATCTGAGCCAATAATTGGGGTCAATAAATCAATAATTCGTTGCTGAGAAATGAAGGATTGGATCGGTTTGCTATGAAAAAAGAGGCTACTATAAAAAGTTAAAGCATCCCGATCTATACCACTAACTCCATTTCTGGATTTTGCCGATTTGATATCATTCATTAGGGTAGTCATTTCTTTTTCCGAGAAGAAATTTTTAACCACAATATACCCTTCTTTCTCAAACTGTTTTCGTAAATTGTTTTCTTGGTTTTTATTGGTCGTTTGCATGGATATTTCCTCAGAATTAAGTTTTTTTTATCAGATAAATTAAGTCAATTTACTTTACAAGATGCTTATCCCAAGCGGAATAATTTAAGCAGAGTCCTAGTGAATGAGTTTTTTAACAGCCATAATTACATCTGCAACATCCTCATCTGTAAGCTTGGGGGATAATGGCAAACTCACCGTACTCCGACCAACAAACATCGCGTTCGGATAATCCTCTGGTTTCCAACCAAGAGTCTGCTGATAGTAAGGATGTTCAGGAAGACTCAGATAATGAACCCCGACACCAATATTTTCTGCGCTCATAGCATTCAAAAAATCATCGCGACTTATGCCTGTCTTTTCTTCATCAACTAAAATGGTATAGAGATGATAACCATGTCGAGTTCCCACTTCAGGTTCAGTCGGTAATGTAATGGGTAGCTCCTTGAATGATTGTTGATAGTGAGTCCAAATTTTTTGACGACGTTTCCAAAAGTGTTCTATCCGTTTTAACTGATGAATACCAATTGCAGCTTGTAAGTCCATCATGTTGTATTTGAAACCACATTCCATGACTTTGTAGTGCTTGTACCCTTCATCTTGAAAACGTTTCCAAGCATCTTTGCTCATGCCATGTAGGGCTAACATTTTGAGTCGTTCAGCATCCTGTTCTCGGTTTGTTAAAATCATTCCCCCTTCACCAGTAACGATGTTTTTAGTCACATAAAAACTAAAACAGCCAAAGTCCCCCAAGGTTCCTATTTTTTGTCCCTGATACTCACTTTCAACGGCGTGAGCGCAGTCTTCAACAACCTTTAAATTATAACGTTGGGCAATAACAAGAATTTGATTCATGTCACAGGGACGACCGGCAAAGTGAACAGGGATAATGGCTTTCGTTCTGGGAGTAATTTTCGATTCAATCTGTGTTGAGTCAATGTTCATCGTCACAGGATCAATATCTACTAAAACAGGAGTAGCTCCAGTATGTAAGATTGAATTGACCGTTGCACAAAAGGTGACGGCAGTGGTAATCACTTCATCTCCAAGACCTAATCCCAGAGCCAGTAAAGCTAGATGTAAAGCAGCCGTACAAGAGTTTACCGCTACAGCTTCTTTAGAGCCTTTATAGGTTTTGAAATCCTCCTCAAACTGAGCCACCTTAGGGCCTGTCCCCAGCCATCCTGTCTTCATACTGGCAACAACTTCTTGAATTTCTGCTTCTTCAATAACTGGGGAACCAAAAATCAGAAATTTATCTCTTGGACGTATTGGTTGGTTTAAGTTTACAGTCACTATACTCGATCCACACTTTAATTTAATAATCAAAAATTTAGGCGTTGGTAATTGCTCGGATGATTTTATGGTGGGGTAAAACTACTTACCTAATCTTGTAGGATATTTGAAGTTCTCACAAAAGGATAAAAATTAAAGGTTCATCCCTTAATTTACCAACGCCAAAATTTAAGCGCTAGTTGAGTTCTTGTACTCAATCAGAACTGACTGCTGTTTGAGTAAACGATTCCGATGAAATTTAATTTGACCAAGTAGTTCTGGAAACTTAGCAAGAACACAAAATCCACTATACAAAAGATTGTCTCGAAGATTCCAAGAATAACTTTGATAAAAGCGAAATATCTTAGCTAATTGTATAATATAGCCGATGAGTAGCAAGAAACTCCACCTGCCGATACACCCTATTCCCACTAAGAAAAGCAAAGGAAGGCAAAGACCCCACAGCCAAACTCGACGACTTTCTTTGACCCAATGTTTCTCTGGAGTATTTCCGTACATCGAGGCTCCTTCCGCATAGGCATAACCACCCCGCACAGATCGTTTCCACCATTGACTAAACCGAGTAATCTGAGCATCATGGTAAGTCATATCTGCACTCAGTCGCAAGATTTTCCAACCCTGTTGACGGAGTCGAATGCCTAGTTCTGGATCTTCTCCAGCAATTAAGCTTGGGTTGTAACCATTTACCTCGGCAAAAGCAGTAACACGCATTAAGGCATCACCCATGCTACTTTTGACTTCACCACTCGGAATATCCCACTCTAGTTCACACAGCAAGTTATAAATAGAAGCGTGAGGAAACTGTTCTCGCCTCCGCCCGCAAATCACACCAAGTTGAGGCTGGGGTTGAAATGCTTCTATTGCTTGCGATAACCAGCTTTCAGCTAACTCACAATCTCCATCAATAAACTGCACGAATTCTATGTCGGGATAAATTTCTAAAAGCTTCTCAAATCCAGCATTCCGCGCGCGCGCGGCCGTAAATGGAACCGAGAAATCTAACTCAACCGTCTCAATACCAAGAGAACGAGCTAACTGAGGACTGTCGTCGGTAGAACCTGAATCCACATAAATAATCCAATCTGTTTGCTGGATAATTGAGTGCAAACATCGTTTAAGGCGATCGCCTTCATTCCTGCCAATAGCGACCACCCCAATATTTGTAGGTTTATATATCATAATGCTTTTCCAAATAATGATTAAATTTGGGTTAATTTAGGCATCGTTTTCTCAGACTTCAGTTTAGCTAGGCCTTCATATACTTGTATACGATGTCCATCAAACTGGTTTTCCGTGAAGGTTGACACACCTAAACTTTTAGTTGTTTTACACTGGCCAATAAAACCAACTTTATGAATTTTGGGACGACCGATTCCGGTTTGACTTACAATAATATCATCAGCCCAATACTCAATGGACTCTGAGGAAGCATATCCTTGCTCAATCAATTTTTGAGTGTATTCTAAATATTTCTGGATGTGAGCTTGAGTCACTGCATAGATATTGTATAAAAATTCGACTTCTATGTCTTGACTCATGACATATTTCCCATCAGCACAACGACCGATCAAGCCATGAGGGATTCCGGGTTGATGAATGAGTTGCTCAAAAAGTAGTGCAAGTTGTTGAGGATAAATCAACATATCATCATCAATCACAATAAAATAATCAGCAGTTTTTTCTTGGCTGGCAATAATCCAACCATATCCACATCCTCGGCGAACAGAATGGTTAATCAGTTTGACTCGACTATCATCAGTTTTTACCCAATCTTCGAGTTTAATCTCTGGATTATGGTTACTAATGATGATTTTTTCAACAAAGTTACACTTAAGAATAGAGCGGACAAGTGGTTGTAGGTTTCTGGCCCGCTTGCCATGATAACTGGGAATGATAACTGTGACTTTTTTATCGGTTTCTAAATACACGGGAGATCCCAGATATGATTGTAAAGACCATTTCTGATAGAAGATTTCTCGGAGGTGAAATCGACCAAAATTCCACAATAATTTAAACTTTTTCTTTGATATTTGCATCTAATGTTTAAGTTTTAATCCTATTTAAATGGCTTTGTTCCATGAAAGTGGCGATTTGCGAAGCAATCCTTCGGGAATCGCGACAACTCCCTTGAGTTGAGTTAACTAGATTTCAACTTTGTAGCTTTTGGGTTTACCTATTTGAATCATTCGGTTGTTGGTTTACCCACTGCTATATTACTTCATTACTGAGCCAGAATGTAAGACTTCCTCTCTGTTTTAGGGAGGCATCGTATTCAGACCAGTTGCTGACCCGGTACTTGCACTTAGACTTGGACTTAGACTTGGACTGACTCATATCTACGTTGGTGTAGGTTTTTTGTGCCATGTATTGTTATTTTTCCCATATTTCCTTTGTTTGTGCAACAAAGCCATATTCATCTTTAATCTTCCGATGAACCAAATAATCCCATCAGCGGACCAAGAATAGCTCCGAAAACAAAGCCTCCAGCATGAGCCCAATAAGCGATACCACCGCCTTCCATGCCAATATTAGCTTGTGCATTCAGACTCGCAACACCATAAAATGCTTGCTGCAAAAACCAAAAACCTAGAAAAAAGAATGCCGGAATGCGAACGGTAGTGATAAAAAATCCAATGGGCAATAATGTCAGAACTTTAGCTTGGGGATATCTGAGAATATATGCTCCCATAACACCAGCGATCGCTCCACTTGCACCCAAGGAAGGAATAGCTGAACCAGATGAAAAAAACCATTGAGATAAAGATGCTAATACACCACAAGCAATATAAAAAATTAAAAATTTTACATGACCCAAACAGTCTTCTACATTATTGCCAAAAATCCAGAGGAATAGCATATTTCCACCCAAATGTAACCATCCTCCATGTAGAAATTGGGAAGTGATTAGAGTTAGCCATTCAGGGAATGGGGAAGTTGGTAGTTGAACTGAGCAATTATTGCTGAGTTGACAGGGAACTACAGCCCAAGAATAAAAGAACTGCGTCAGTTCAACCTCTGACAAACTAATTTCATACAAAAATAGTAAGACATTAGCGATAATTAAGCTGTATACTACAAAGGCGGTTTTGCTTGTAGGATTTTCGTCGTTTAAAGGAACCACGGTTATATATATTGATTGTGCAAATAGTAAATTACTAATACTCGTATCTATAACATTATTTTGTTTTTTCTTGCTTCTGTTGTTTGACTGATTTTGATTTTCGTAAAGCGTTTTCAGAGAGACTATTATTGAATTATTTGTCTAATTTTTTTTAGGCAGAAAGTATGAGGTATTTGCCGACTTATTATCAATAAATGTCTAATTTTTCAAGTATTAATTATGCTTCTAAATAGGGCTGGCTGAATAAAGTTATAAGTTAGGATAGCTAAGACTTTGAGAGGTTTTTATATTCAATTTATGTTCTATTTATGGGCTGCTTATTAGTTTCAAAATACGAAAATTTGCTGCTGAAATTCAAGAAAATTCCTTCACATAAAATGGCCGAAACCGTCGCCTGTTTCCCCCATCTCTGCGTCTGGTGCGTCTAGTGCGTCCCCGTGTCCTACCCCTACCAATTAATTTTTGTCAGCAGACCCTAAATAAAGTATTTCAGGGCGTACTTTATGGAAGCGCCCTTTATATTCCGTCTGAGGTTTTCTAAATAAATATAATTTTACTGTTTAACTTTTCCAGCTCCCCAACCAGGAGCTTTTTCTGCAGCTCTCAAAATAAAAGCAGCCATCTGTTGTACTTGCTCCTCAGACATCCAATTTTCTGTCACCTGACGACATAAATATGTATAATCGCTACCGTCATATATCATTGGGTCTCTAAAAAAAGCAACTAAGTTATTAATATTATCTCGTGGTGGTGTTGCTCCTTCTAAATCAGATAAAGATAGAGAAATACTCGGATTAACTAAATTTGCTCCTCCCACATGACAGTTAAGGCAGTTTTTGGCGAACAATTCTTTACCATCAGATAAATCTGTTGCCGAAAATGCCATTGTTTGATCTTGATTATCAAGTTTAATTTCTACAGGTTCTCTTGCATCTAAATATCTTGCCACATAGGAATCTACATCTGCTTGAGCAGATTCGGCATTCCCAATCATTACTAGAAATACAGTTAATATTGTTAGTAAAAAGCGAATTGAAAATATTTTATTTAACATCTTAAAATTGTTAAATTATTTAACTTAATTATTTACAATAACATAATTTTGAGAGTACCGATACTAGATTTTAGATTAAAGTTTGATGAAGAGAAAACAAAATTTTTTTGTCTCCCAGCAAAAACCAATAATCTAAAATCATTAAATCGGTATCTCTAACAAAATTTAACGGTAGATTTTACCGCCACCCCACTGTTTGCCTAGAACTTTAGGCTGTACGAGAATGTAACCAGCGATCGCGTATAAATCGTCCTCTGTGAGATTTCTCATTTCTGGGTAAATATCAGCACTCTTGAGGCTAGGATGAAACTCAGATATCTCAGAGAATCCATCATAGGTAGTAGGATTCTTCATGTAATCTATCAATCCCTCAATATTATTTCGTCCGGGATAAGCATTAGCTAAAACTTCTGGATCTAGGGAAACATCAGGATTAGTTTTGGTTATTCCTCCAACATGACACTGAGAGCAACTGTCATTGAAAAGTCGTTTGCCTTGGGTGTATTCCTTAACACTAAGTACAACTGTTTGACCATCCTCATTGAGAGGTAGAGTCCGGTCGTTCTTAGTTAATTCCGCTGCAGTGGCACTGTTGACGAAGGTTTGAAAGGTCAACAATAGCATTATGGCCACAGATATGAAAAATTTTTTCAACATTTTTCTCCTTAAAGAGGCAAGTTAATCAACCAACACAGATATGTTCATTACTGGAAATATTCTGCTTTTGATTTTTCTCCCTTTACCAGGGAGATGATCGGCAGTTATTTCACAAAGGATAAATTGAGCTAAGAAGCTCAAATCTACTTTTTAATTCCTTCGTGCTTGTAATTGGGAACTTTGGGTTAAGCTCCTTTCACAGGTAGACAGAAGTAAGAAAGTCACTTTTTCTTGCTTGACAGAGTAATTCTACTATCTATCAAGGTTCACACCATATTCTGGGCCATCAAATTTCCTAATGTGGAGTGGCATCCTCATGTTGATGACTAAAGTTGGAGCAAATTTAGCTCAATGGATAAAACCTATCCACCACTCGCAATTAACAACAGAATATGATTTTTGGACAAGTAAAGTTCTATCCCTAGCGGATTTTAGATGGACTAATATCCCAAAAAGTTCTGGAGCTATAGCTTGAACAATTTTGTCGGCTTTACTCAGATGGGCTTTTGGGTAGTAGTCTGCTGTAAGTATTGCTACTGAACTTCAGATTTGCTGAACTTTTATCTAATTTTTATTTATCAGTGGTTAGGTGTCAATTAGTCAAGTATTTAGATACCTTCAACCTGGAAACGTAATATCAAGTTTGATCAAATGACCATTATTTAAGATTGGGGTCAAGATGCGGGGAAACGGCGATGGGCAATTATTTCTGGGTATAGCAGTTGAAGCAAAGCTTAGGACATTCCTCAATGGTCAAAGAAGCGTCAGAGATTACTTCTAACTTCTGACTTCTGACCCCTTCCCAAGGCAGGGTCTATTTATTGTCACGCTTAGAAAAAAGGAGAAGAGTCTGGGAAGGGTGGGAAGTAAAGGACTCAAAAAATATAGGGTGGCAAATATTCTCTGACGATAAAGAATTAGCCCTGCTGCCTCCGCGGGGACAAGCTTCTGACTTGCGCGTAGCGCTATAAGTGTTGCTAGAGCTCAAAACTTTTATTTTCAGACTTACCCATCATCTATATTAATATTTAAAACGCTAGATTTATTTAGCGTTAGTGAGTAAGTCTGAAGTTTTTCCTGTGTACTTTTTTAGTCAGAGTGGGACTTTTTATCTTGGGCCAAGAGATGAGACATAATTGCTTTTGCGTCTTCTAACGCTAAACGGGTCTTAGAATGTTTA
This sequence comes from Microcoleaceae cyanobacterium MO_207.B10, assembly GCA_030064835.1. Lineage (GTDB taxonomy): Bacteria > Cyanobacteriota > Cyanobacteriia > Cyanobacteriales > Microcoleaceae > JASJEE01. Next base: position 8,030 of record JASJEE010000267.1, read on the forward strand.
TAAGAAATCCCAAACTGGTCACAAAGACGAAGCACTTCATCTACATCAACATTAAAGTCTTCTGCTATTTCTTGAATCGATAAATCTGCAAAACCCATAACTTATTCACCAACAAATTTATATCGTGAGTTATTTTTTAGCGCAGTTCCCTGACAGGATAAAATAGGCAGGGATGGATATGAAAAACCTTAGAAGCGGTTTATGTTTCAATGCAATTGCCAAGGGAAATTTACCCTATTCAGGTCTGATGGTTGCTACACATTAAAAATCACAATCAGTTTCAGCAAAGTAGCAACAATATTTATACTTACATAAAGGTATTTTGCTAGTTTAGTGAATTGCGAGGTGTGGGTTGAATTTTATGGTTTTCGGTTGGTTTGGAGGAATTATGTTGTTCACTCTGTAGGGGTAAATGACAGTATGGTCCTACCTCTAATGAGTCGCTAGAGCTAAAAGCGTGAGAGTTAGGTTTATGAAGTCTGATTAACTGAGCCAAAGTTTTCTTTAACTGAGTCCGAGGCACTATGATATCTACAAAGCCATGTTCTAAAAGATATTCAGAGGTTTGAAAATTTTCGGGTAGTTTTTCACGCAAGGTTTGTTCTATGACTCGTCTTCCGGCAAAACCTATTGTTGCTTTTGGTTCAGCAATAATCATATCTCCTAGCATGGCAAAGCTAGCAGTTACACCACCTGTAGTTGGGTGAGTTAAAACTGGTATATATAAAAGTTTGGCCTCTCGATGACGCTCCAAGGCGCCAGATATTTTGGCCATTTGCATCAGACTTAACATCCCCTCTTGCATTCTTGCCCCACCGGAGGCGCAGATAATGACTACTGGCAAACACTCTTTGGTGGCCTGTTCAATTAACCGGGTCAGCTTTTCTCCTACGACTGAACCCATACTTCCTCCCATAAATTGGAAGTCCATGACTCCCAGGGCCACAGGTTCAGATTCGATGTTACCAATGCCTGTTTGTACAGAGTCCACAAGTCCCGTTCTTTTTCTGTATTCTAAGAGGCGATCGCTGTATGGTTTGCGATCGCGAAATTTCAAGGGGTCTATGCTGGCAATGTTTTCATTAGTTGGCATCCATGTGTTAGTATCTATCAACTGCTGAATCCGCTCATCGCTGGATACACGCATATGATATCCGCACTCTAGGCAAACCATTTGATTTGCCTGTAGGTCTTTTGTATAAGTCAAAGCACTACAAGCTTGACATTTGATCCAAAGTCCATCAGCAATTTCACGTTCAGGTCTCTGTTCAGAGTTCTGGACTGATTTTCGGCGATTTGCAAACCAATCAAATAGAGACATTAAAAGAATATTGGTAATAAATTATTCAGTGATTATTATGTGGGTAGAGCTTGGTATTTTACAGCTATTTTGGTAAAGATGTATAAATATAGAGCTGTTAGTTAATAAACAAACTAATCACAGGTAAATTTTTTATAGGTTAAAGGAACTGAATTTTAATATTTGGTAAAGTTAGAGTCGATAGAGGCGTTCCCACCTCTACCTCTCCTTCAGAACCGGACGTGAGACTTTCGCCTCATCCGGCTCCTCGATATCTCCATCCTTGTCATGGATACGTTCAAACCTCATCTGTTTTGCTCTTTTGGAGGGAGCCATCTGATGCTGTTTTAGTGTCATGGCAATGTTTATGTAAAAGTTGTAGGTTACTGTATGTATCCTTTCCACCCTGACTTTTAGGTATGATGTGGTCAACTTCTAGTAGGTCTTCGCTTGTAAAGTTCAGACCGCAGTGATGGCATTTACCCTTTTGTTGTTTGATAAGTTTGGCTACTCTTGTAGGAGTGCCTGGGTATCCGCCTCGTCGTTTGCTCCAATAATTCCACTCACCGTTATATGGGCTAGCTGTGCCTTTGACTTTTGTATGTCTCACTATAGGTGTACTAGCATGAGTTGTTAGCTCAGTTCCATCTTCGGTGCTAAAACACCAATTTCGGTCTCCTACTGTTCTCCAGTATTTGTCCTTATTGATTTGACCGTTTTTCCCTCTGTATGAGGCCCAAGATCTGAGTTTTTCGTAAACAAGCTTATCTAATTTGTTGAATATTTCCTTGCTTACTACAGTTGAGTAATAGTTTGACCACCCGCGTATAATTGGATTCAGCTTGCTAATTAAGGCAGCTTGTGGGGCGGTCTTATGGGCATCTATTACGTCGCCTATTTGTCTCAAGTGCGCTTGGATTTTCTTCTTAGAGGGTTTGATTATTGTCTTAAAACCTAGCTTTTTTCCGTTAGATGTTGTAGCACTTCTATAGTTGCCTACTTTGTGTTGTTGTATGTGGAATCCTAAAAACTCAAACCCGGTTTCTCCTTCGTCTGTTTTGAAGGTGTGGGTTATTTTTGTCTTGCTAGGCTTTAATTCTAAACCCATGTCACTCAGCCACTCTTCTATTATTTTTTGGCAGTCTTTTATTACCTCTAAATTTTCGTGAATTATCACGAAGTCGTCGGCGTATCGAATTAGGTTAAGGGCTTTTCGGTTGTCCCGTTTTATCCCTTTGAGCATTTCTGCGTATTCTTTAATCCGTTCTTCCATGCCATGTAGGGCGATATTTGCTAATAGGGGTGAGATTGTCCCCCCTTGTGGTGTACCCTCGTTAGTGGGAAGAAAGACTTCCTGGTCAATTACTCCTGCTTTGAGCCATGTTTTGATTTGACGGCTCAAGGTAGGGTATGTATTGACCTTT
>JASJEE010000268.1 GCA_030064835.1 Microcoleaceae cyanobacterium MO_207.B10
GTATTTTCAAGCCTCCTGGTTTCCGTTTGTCATGCTGCGCAAACAGCAGGAGGTACTGATAACTCATAACTCATAACTGAAATGACATCTTTACTACTATTTCTGTAAAAGATTAATTTTATTAACAGAATCTTCCCCTAATCGAATGGTAAAATCAGAACCAATTTCACCTGTAGAAGCAGCTTCAATCTTACCAAAACCCAAAGTATTTTTCACAACTTCTGCTGACTCTAAATAACCCCCTTGAACAATAACTTGAGTAAAACGTTGTTTCTCAGACCAATCAGGAACTACATAAACATTATAAAAACCCTTGTCACGCAAATACTCAGCTACTTTCTCAGCACCTTTAGAATTGCTAGAAGCATTTTGAATAGCTATTTTAGTCTCTAAAAGCGAAATTTCATTCACCGCCATCGGATTATATAAATTGTCAGAATTAAACTTATCTAATTTGACATCAAAATATTGTTCAAGAACCCGTTTGCGCCCCTCATTATCTACAATCCAATAACTACTAAAATACTCATCACTAGAACTAGGTCTTCCTGGTAACATAACCATTTTGAAATCATCCCGATCTAGGTCAAGACCAAAACTGATCAAAGCCAACATTTCCTGAAAACTTAAATTAGTATCAACATACTTTTGCATCACCCGAATAATTTGCGGCAACCGAGGTAAAACAGTCACATTACTCACCCGGTTTCTTAACCCCTGTAGCAAAACCTGTTGTCGTTGTACCCGACCAATATCCCCATAAACTTCATCTCGGAAACGAGCAAACTGCTCTGCTTGTTTCCCATCGAGATTTTGCCAACCTGGCTGTAAGTCTATATTTAACTTTTGGGTATTGTCAACATAAGACATACGCTGAGGAACAAAAACTTCTACTCCCCCAAGTTGTTCAACTAATTCTCGAAAAGCACCTTTGCTGACTCGCACATAACGGTTAATCTCAATATCATTTAGAGTATTCTCTAACACTCTTTCTGCCAATTTCGGCCCCCCATAAACATTAGCTTCATTAATTTTGGCAAGACCTACTCCGGGAATTTGGACTTGAGTATCTCGTGGCACCGAAAGTAAACTAATAGTTTGATTGCTAGGATTAGCTTGTAACAGTAATAAAGTATCGCTACGACCCTCAAACACATCTGGAGAATTTTCCTCCACCCCAGGAACATTGTCTATTCCCATGACTAAAATATTCATAGGTCGCGACAGTCTGTAAGGAAAACGTCTACGCCACAAAATATCTGACGCATTAAACTGTATTAGTTGACTGAAAAATTCAGGTTCGACTGGAGCAAATAGGGCAGTTATCGCTCCAAAAGAGGTAGTTACGGTTCCAGTGAAAAGTAACAGAAACATCCAGAACCACCATTTGTACCAAATAGGTCGAGTATTAGTCTGAGAAGTATGATTCATAATCAAAAATCAAAAGTTAAAATTTAAAAGTTAAAAGTTAGAAGTAAGATTATTGCTGTAACTAAATTGGAGAGATTTTTAAATCTCCCAACTAAATCGTTGGGCAACTTTGGAGAAACTGGCAATGAGAATTTAAGATTGAATTGTTTAGTCTATGAAGTAATCTAAAATTCGATGATACCTGTAATTCTTGCTGGTGGTAAAGGAGAACGTTTTTGGCCCCTAAGTCGGAAACATCGGCCCAAACAGTTTCTCTCCCTCGATGGCAGTGGTAAAAGTTTATTACAAGCAACTGCAGATAGACTATTGCCATTATCTAATGGTTGGGATGGTTTGTGGGTTGTGACTTCGGCGATGTTGGCCGAAGGTGTGGCACAACAGTTGCCTCAAATCCCAAAGGAAAATATTTTGGCAGAACCTGAAGGAAGGGATACTGCTCCTGCTGTTGCATGGACAGCAATTGAAACAGCACGCCGTTATGGAGAAGATGCAGTAGTAGGATTTTTCCCTGCTGACCATTGGATCGGCGAACCGGAAGTATTCCAGAAGACTCTGGAGGCGGCAGCTGAGTTGGCAGTGAGCCAGGATTCTATTGTCACCCTGGGTGTGAAACCCTCTTTCCCTTCTACTGGTTATGGATATATTGAACAGGGAAAAGAGGCAGGAAATTTTGGCGGGTTTGATGCTTATGGGGTGGCACGGTTTACGGAAAAGCCTAACCGAGAGAAGGCTGAGGAATTTTTGGCTACGGGTCGGTTTAGTTGGAATGGTGGTATTTTTGTGTTCAGGGTGGGGGTGATGTTGGCTGAGTTACGAAAGTATGCGCCGACAATGATGACTGTCTTGGAGGCGATGGGTGCAGGGGGTTATTCTCAGTTGGAGAAGAAGAGTATTGATTATGCGGTGATGGAGAAGACTGATAAGGCTTTTGTTTTACCTGTGGCTTTTGGTTGGGACGACTTGGGTGACTGGAATGCTTTGGAACGTTTGGTGAATAAGGGTGAAAGTGGGAATGTAGAGTTGGCTAATCATTTGGGGTTGGATACTGAGGGGTCGATTTTTTATGCGACTAGTGATGAGGATGCGATTGTGACTATTGGTTTGGATGATGTGGTTGTTGTCAGGGATGGAAATGTGACTTTGATAGTTAAGAAGGAGCGATCGCAGGAAATTAAGCAGGTTTTAAAAAGTTTAGCTAATCATCCTAAGTTTAAGGATTTATTGTAGGTATAGCTATTAGAAGTTGTAGGTTGGGTTAAGCGACAGCGCAACCCAACAAAAACTTATATGAAAGTACATTTTTTAGTTACAGTGGTTTTCATTTTGGTAGACCACAGTAGTAGGGAGTTTCCATGGAACGTCCCCACCATATTTTGCTTGTTTTGAAAAGCGCTATAAGAGAATAAATTTTGGTTGAAAAAAATATCAGAATATTAACAGTAGGATTTCCTAACTATTAATGAGTAGTGCTATATGTTTTGGGTTTCGTTGCCTCAATCCAACCTACAAAGACTAAACTCCGTATAGATAATTGTAGGTTGGGTTAAGCGACAGCGCAACCCAAAAAAAATTTGTATAGGAGTAGGTTTTTTTTAGTTAAGAGAATAAATTTTGGTTGAAAAAAAACATCAGAATATTAATAGTAGGATGTTTTAACTTTAATGCTTAGTGCTATATATGTTGGGTTTCGTTGCCTCAACCCAACCTACAAATACTTCAATGCTTGAATTTACCATACTAGAAGTGCCTATATTTTACTGCGAATACGACTAAAGCCTTCTGCATATTGATTAAAACAAATTACATCAACTCTGACCCATTGACCATCGTTGGTACAGATAACATTAAAAACAGTATTATTTCCTTTTTTAAAGCGACTGTTTATACCAGGAATTTTTTGAATTACTCCTTGTTGTACCAATCTTTCCATTTCTTGGAAAGCATTCTGCTGACAGCTTGCGATATCTGTGGTACTCACTTTCTCCCAACCTGTAGTACCTCCTGCTCCTGTTCCTGCATTTACTTCTTTAGGTAAAGAAGCAACTATTAAGGCAAAAGCTGTAACACCAACAAATAGTCTAGTTGTAATTGTATTGATTGTCTTTAACATTTGATTACCTCATTTATTTGCTATTTTTACCCTGCAATTATCTTTCTCTGATTTGATTTCTTGCCTCAGAAATATAACCAGAAGTTTTATTAATTTTTAAGATATTTTTTCAACTAAGAAACTGTATAAAATTTTAGGCAGTTAAAAATTTTCTTTTAAGGAATTTAAGCCAAAAATCTATCAAAGCGAAATTTCATAATATACACATTTTTCTCCTATCTATAAATTACTTCCTAATTGCCTTAACTTAGTTTTAGGTTGGGTTAAAAGAAAGCACAACCTGACAAAAACTTCTATGGCAGTAGTTTTTTTACTTAAGAGAATAAATTTTGCTTGAAAAAAGCACCAGAATATTAATAGTAGGATTTTCTAACTTCAATACGTCGTGCTATATATGTTGGGTTTCGTTACCTCAACCCAACCTACTTCCCTGGCGTAAGTTATACTTAAGTTTAAGTTATCTAGAACTCTGGCGCATATCTTGCAAGAAATGATAACGAGAAGGTGTTGTAACTCCACAAACACCACTACCTTTATTCTCACTCCAGTACAAGTCTAGATTTGTCTTATTCGCCATGCTATATTGAGCCATTTGTAAAAACTATCTTCGGTTAAGACCATGACCTGGGTAAGTGGAGTAAATCACAAAAGTGCTGACGCCATCACCACCACCATATACTCTAGCAACAGCTAAGTCATGACCTTTGAAAACACCTTTCGTTTCTCTAAATTCAAAGATATCAATTACCCTTCCTTTCAAAGGACCTCCACCGTAAGCAGAAACCGCAGATAAGAAAGTATAGCAAGCAGCAACAGTTAAAGGTAGAAAACAAACCAAACCTTTTTTTGTTGAATTAATAAATCCTGTAGTTTTTTTTAACATTTGATTACCTCATTTGTTTACTCTGTGCGACCCTATAATTATCTTTCTCTGATTTTATTTCTTGCTTGAGAAATATAACCGGGAGTTTTATTAATTCTTAAGATATCCTTTTACCTAAGAAACTGTAGAGAACTTTAGGTAGTTAAAAATTTTGCTTTAGGGAACTTAAGCCAAAAATTTATCAAAGCTCAATTTCATAATAGTTTTCCCTGTTTTTATCAAATCTATAATCACTTCTTAATTGCCTATAGCTCCTTAATAAAGCTTTTGTTTTACCTATGGCTTTTGATTGGGATAATCTAGGCTGCTAGAATACTTTAGAAGTTTATCACTACCCTACAAAATATCTGACAAATCTAAAACAAATCTCGGCAGAATATTTTCCCCAGATAAAGTTGTCGGATTTTTCATAACCTCCACAGTTTGATTAGGGCGATAAATTTCTACTTGTTGGTTTTGCCTGTCGATTAACCAACCTAATTTTATCCCACAGTTTAAATATTCCTGCATTTTTTCTTGCAGCTTAGTTAAACTATCACTTTTTGAACGTAATTCCACCACAAAATCAGGACATAAAGGAATAAATTTTTCTTTTTCTTCGGTAGTTAAATTATCCCATCTTTCTTGTTTTATCCAAGCTGCATCAGGAGAACGGTTTGCACCATTAGGTAGTTTAAAACCAGTCGAAGAATCAAAAGCTACCCCTAGTTTAGTTCGTTTGTTCCAAATGCCCAATTGTACAGCAAGTTCAAAGTTTATTTTACCAGTTTCTCCACCAGTTGGTGACATAATTATTAATTCTCCTTTAGCTGTGCGTTCAAATCGATAATCTGGATGATTTTGACATAACTGAAAAAATTGTTCCTCTGTTAATTCGATAATCTGGCTGAAGTCTAATGTGATATTATTCATTATTTTCAAATTCCCTCCATATATATAAAGAATTTCTCAAAAACTAATTTTGCTCAAAACATCATTTCCCTAAATATCTAACTGGTAAAGTTGACTAGCATTTCCGCGTAAAATAGCCACAGCTATTTCCTCAGCTTCTTTAACAGTTAAATCTCCATCTCTCACAGATTCATTTAATACTTTACCCAAAACTTTTCGCCCCCATTTCCCACCTAAATAATATAAATCAGGAATTAAATGAGCGTCAGAAGAATACATCAATTTACTACTAGGTGCAAACTCAATTAATCGTCTGACTACCTCTCGCATTCCGACAATACTTAAGGAGGGTATCACCAGTCCAAAACTCACATAAACATTGGGATAAATTGATGCTAAATAACCCGCTTCACTGGTATAAGGATAGGAAGCGTGCAATAAAACAATAGGAGCATTACGAAAGCGTTCATCTTCTAATATCTGCCGTAAATGTAAAGGATTTGATAAGCGTAAATCTAAATCTGGGTCGCCAAATCCTGTGTGAAATTGTATGGGAATTTTATGTTTTGCAGCTATTTCTAATGTTTGAATTACTAAAAAGTCAATCAAAGATTTATTTATCAAACGTGGTGGTTTTTCTCCTGTTGTTTTTTTAATAGCATTAAATTGAGACTTAGCTACTTCCACTGTTACAGATTTAATCTCTAATCCTGTGCGATAAGCTGCAATACTTTTAAAAGCTACTACTTCTGGAGGTGGAGGGTCAATTTCTGCTTTAAATCTTTCCCAAAATTCCTCAAAACTGTTCGCTTGAGGAATGAGATTTTGTGCTAAATCTTCTATTCTTAATAACCGCCTAACTTTGACAAATTTTTGATGCCATTGCCAAGGCAAAATTTTATCTGGAAGAAAACCATCATCTAATAAAATTGCCTCTAAGTTAGCAGCATCAAAACAAGTTTTGGTTAAATTTTCTAGTCCTAAATTATTTCGTTTAGCTAATATTTCTGACTCTTGCGGTTCACATTTTAAGAGGTTTGCCATATCCCGTAAACTTCGACGATAAAATAAAGTATGACAGGTATGATGATTAATAATATCAGCATTGTGAGCTTCCGTGAAAGCAGCAGTATAAGCATAATTAGCGATCGCTTCTGGTCGCAATAAATTATGAGCGTGTTGGTCAATAGCAGGAATATCCCAAAGTTCCATCTTTTTTTTCTACCTTTAATATTATGTTTAATTCGTCTAATTAGTAATCATAAACTGGTTAATTATGCTTTAGCACCTGAGAAATATTTTGGGGTGAAAGCACAATTGCAAACAAATATTTTTTAACAAGCTATCAGCGCTTCAGCTAAAATCAGTCGGTTTAAGTCTCCCACGCTTATTTTGAAAAGCCCGTGGGATGAGTGTTATGGGGTTTTGTAGACGTCGCGGAACTGCTTCTTTTGAGTACCTCCTATTATACTGAGAGCTGATAGCTGAGAGCTGACTGCTATTTCAATATCGCGATCGTAAAATCTTAACTTGCTCTTCTATCTTCAAATCTTTCATTGCTTCCCACTCAGCGCGACGAACTCCAATAAATGCTTGAGCTAACTCAGACCCCAAAGCATTTTTGAGAACATCATTATTAACTAGGTTAGCGATCGCCTCTCCCAGTGAACTAGGTAAAGCATCCATTCCCCGCATTTTCCTTTCTTCAGATGTTAAATTTCCAGGGTCAACCGCCGTAGGTTCAGCAACTTCAAGACCCCGGTTAACTCCATCCAAACCTGCTGAGATGACCGCACCCAAAGCTAAATAAGGGTTGGCAGCACCATCTACAGTTTTCAACTCAAAATGAGTCGGAGAGGGAGGAGCAAAATTACTCGGCACTCTCACCGCAGCTTCCCGGTTATCTAACCCCCAAGCACGAAAAGCACCACTCCAGAAGTGAGGACGAATACGATGATAAGAATTAACACTAGGTGTTGTCAACGCCATTAAAGCTGGCAAATGTTCGAGGATTCCAGCAATAAAACTACGAGCAGTTTTAGACACTCCCCCTACTCCATCGGGGTCAGGAACAATATTTTTTTCGCCTTCCCACAAACTTAGATGTAGGTGACAACCACTACCAGCTTGGTCAGCAAAAATTTTCGGCATAAAAGAAGCAGTAAGTTCATGTTTGAGAGCTACTCCTCGCACTGTTTCCCGAAAACTTATTTGTCTATCCGCAGCTTGTAGGGCGTCGCTATAGCGGATGGAAATTTCGTTTTGACCTGGGCCTGACTCTGGATAATATCTTTCTACTTGAATTTCTTGAGCGATGAGACAGTCAGTAATATCGTCAATGACAGGGCGGTTAATATCCATTCCCAAGGTAGAGGCAAAAACAGTATTATCTGTGGGGGCGATACCATCGGCGGTATCTTTGAGCAAATAAAATTCATTTTCAAAAGCAGCTTTGATTTTTAAACCTGCTTTTTCCGCAGAGGCGATCGCTTGTTTGAGAAATTGACGGGGACACAAGGACCAGGGAGTACCATTTTTAAACATATCGCCAACTACACTGGCGTGAGTGGGAGCGTAGGGTAATATATGGAGAGTAGACCAGTCGGGAACTAACCAAGCTTCCCCCACGGGAGAAAGACCTGTTTCAGAAATGACCGCATCATACATGACTGGGAATGCTTGTTGGGCGACTGTGATGCTAACTCCCGTATGGAAGTGTTCTGGTAATACGTCTATATGGAATGCTTTGGAGCGGATAATATTGGCATTATCACAGAAGAGGACACGGACGAATTTTGTACCGTTTTCTTTGAGGTATTTGAAAATGTCTTCTTGTCGGCTTTGTTTTTTGTCGTTCATCTTTTCAAAGAATGGAATAGTTGTAGGTTGGGTTAAGCGACAGCGCAACCCAACAAAAAGCTGAATATTAAACTGTTGGTAATAGACTTCTCCAAGAATTCTAATTGCTAGAAAAGCGGAGTCAGGGTTTAATAACCTTTTCTAGAGATGTCTATATATAATGAACTGAGTCTAAGATTTAGTTGAGATATAATAACATAATATTTTTTCTTATTCTATACTAAATTTGTTGAGGTTTGTTATGAGCAAGAAAAAACCTTGGAATGAAAAGTGGGAACTTATTAAAGAAATAGGTAAAGGTGGTCAAGGTGAAACTTCTTTAGTAAAACCTAAAAATGATTCATTCGGAAGTTTTATTAGATGAGATAAAGCATCAACTGATAAAGAAAAGCAGTTATTTAAAAATCTAGCTAAAAAGATTCTTGAAAAAATTTATGATATTGTTGATGAGCTACTTAAAGAACTTGGTTCAGAATTTTATCCTGTTAGTACAATAACATTAATGGATAAAGAAAGAGTTATACAACCCAAAATAGATTGGAAGAATTTAACATTTTCCAATTCAGTTATGGGTATAGGTTATAGATATGCAAATAAATCATTTTTTCCTGGATTTGAGGGATATATAACTGGAAATGAAGTTGTTTTAGTTTATGTTGAATATTATTTTCCTAAGTCAGAACTTCATAGAATGCATAGGGGTAATAGGATAGGTATTGGTGAACGTATATATGATGACATTTTAGAGAAATATGAAAACAGCAAAACCGATTTACTCAGAACTCCTCTAAGTAATGAACCTGATTTTACTGGTCTTGAAGAACGTCTCAAAAAGTTTTATCTTGAAGGTGTAAAAAGTATAATGTGAAGTTCCTATAAGTCTATATTTTTCATTCTTTGACGGCGATAATGATTTTATATTCTGATTTTAACATTGGGTCGAAAAATTATAAAATTCTAATAATTAAATATATTATTTAGGTGCTTATTTGAGCGATCGCTATTGCCTTAACTTAGTTAATTTAGTCCCTGCCAAAATCTTTGTGTTAAAATATCAATTATCAATTATAAAAATCCCATTTTTCATAGGAGTGAAACACAATGACTTTTGAGGAAATGGAAAAAATTATTCAAGAAATGCTAGCTGTTGAAAGAGAACTACAAAATAGACAGTTAAGGATGGAAGAAAAATTTCAGCAACAAGAAGAAAAGTCTCAAAGACAATTAGACGAAATCAAACAAACTATTCAAGAGATATTAGCTGTTCAGAGAAACCTACAAAACAACCAGTTAAGATTACAAGTAGAATCTCAAAGACAAAGGGAAGAAGCTGAAAAACAAAGAGAAGAATCTCAACGAAAAAGAGAAGATATTAACCTATTGCTTCAGGGTACTGGGCAACTTCGAGAAATATCTAATCGCTCCTGTTAGACGTATTCAAAAATTGCTTAGTTATAGCATTTCTGGTGAATCAGAACCTCTAGATTTACAGCCAGAAATTAACAGGTTAAAACAACGGGTTGAACGATTAGAAAATTCTGATAGTTAAATATATTTGGGAGTTATGAAATGAAGCGATCGCTATTCCTTTAATTTAGTTAATTTAGTTTCTGTCAAAATTTTTGTCGGAAAATATCTATGATTAATAATGAAAGTCTGAGTTTGGATAGGAGTAAAACAAAATGACCTTTGAGGAAATGCCAAAAATTATTCAAGAAATGCTAGCTGTTCAAAGAGAGTTGCAAAATACTCAGTTAAGGATCGAATAAAAATCTCAACGAGAAAGGGAAGAAGCTGAAAGATAAAGAGAAGAATCTCAACGACAAAGAGAGGATATTAGAGTATTGCGAGAAGATATTAACCTATTGCTTCAGGGTACTGGGCAACTTCTAGAAATATCTAATCGCCATAAAACAAGTATTCAACAATTGCTTAGTTATAGCATTACTGGTGAATCATAACGTCTAGATTTGCAGCAATAAATTAACAGGTTAAAACAACGGTTTTAACGACTGATAATTCTGATAATTCTGATAATTAAATATATTGTGGAGTGATTATTTCAGCGATTATAAAATTCTGATAATTAAATATATTGTAGAGTTATTATTTCAGCGATAGCTATTGCCTCAACCTAATTAATTTAGTTCCTGTAGAGGGTTACCTAATAATTAATCCTTAAATAATTCAGCTTTATTAGCCTCCCATTTCAAGGTAAAAAATAATTTTTTTTCCTTGAGCGTCAATCCTCTTTATAAAAGGGAGAGGTAATTATTAATTGTTAATTACTGAATCTAATTACCGTTACTCCAATAACTTCTGAATTATGAATTATGAATTCTTAATTCTTAATTCTCAATATAACTATCAATAACTTTGATAATATTAACCCCTGTTAATTTGACATAATTATCCATATATCTAGAACCAGGAGTAAGCACTGGTAAATTTTTCTGATAAATAGGGAGCCAAAACTCACTATTAATACTCCAACTTTTGACATAATTTTGATGATTTTCCAGATAGTTTTGAATCAGATATTCATAGACAAACTGTTTTCTAATA
>JASJEE010000269.1 GCA_030064835.1 Microcoleaceae cyanobacterium MO_207.B10
TATCTTGATTGGGAAGTGTCTTGATGCTGTCCTAACTTTTTGGTCCTAGAAGCTTAACAACTCGCACTTTTTTCGCGACAAAAATGCGCTAAACCTTTATATATCAGTGCTTTTAGATTACATTTGCCTGCCCTACTTGACGAATCCCACACTTTGCTGATGCACAACCGGGACGTTGTATGCAACGTCCCTACGAGTTTGGGGAAAGATTGTTTATTACAGTTATTTAATGAGACATGATATAAGATGTAGCAAAATTTTTGAGAAATGGTATTAAAGCAGTTCCACAGTACCCTTATATCCATCTACCCGCACTCGTTGACCATCTTGTAGACGAGTTGTGGCTCCGGAAACATTCATCACTGCTGGAATATTATACTCCCGCGCAATAATTGCTCCGTGGGATAACTGTCCTCCTACTTCTGCAACGATCGCTTTTGCTTTTAATAATAATGGTGCCCAACCTGCATCTGTGTAGGGTACAACTATAATAGGATGTTCGTCTTCAGGAATATTCTCTCCTACATTTCGGCAAATTTTTACATAACCTTCTACGCAACCGACGCTCGCAGGTATACCTGACAAAATTGAGGCTGTTTCATCAGTGGGAGTAATTTCTGAAGTTTCTTTTGGTAAGACATTGCCGTAAACTATTTTGGGAACTTGGCGCTGTCGGTCTTTTTCTAACTGTTCTTGTCTTTGACTAATTAACTGTTTGAAGTTTTCTGGTGAATTTTCTAATGTTGGGTTTTGTTGCTGTGAATTTTCTAATGTTGGGTTTCGTTCCTCTGAATTTTCTAATGTTGGGTTTTGTTGCTGTGAATTTTCTAATGTTGGGTTTTGTTGCTGTGAATTTTGTAATGTTGGGTTTTGTTGCTGTGAATTTTGTAATGTTGGGTTTCGTTCCTCTGAATTTTCTAATGTTGGGTTTTGTTGCTGTGAATTTTCTAATGTTGGGTTTTGTTGCTCTGAATTTTCTAATGTTGGGTTTTGTTGCTGTGAGTTTTGTGGTGTTGGGTTTTGTTGCTCTGAATTTTCTAATGTTGGGTTTCGTTCCTCTGAATTTTGCAATGTTGGGTTTTGTTGCTGTGAATTTTCTAATGTTGGGTTTTGTTGCTGTGAATTTTCTAATGTTGGGTTTTGTTGCTGTGAATTTTCTAATGTTGGGTTTTGTTGCTGTGAATTTTCTAATGTTGGGTTTTCTCCTTCGGAGACGCTTCGCGAACGTTCCTCTACCCAACCTACTTTTGATAACATCCATTCTTGAATTTCTGCCAACTTCAAGTAAAAAATATCCCCCTTTTGCTCAAAAATTCCTGCTTCTAATCCATAATGTTCTATAGCTAAAAACGTCCAACGTAAATGAGCTAAAAATTTTCCATAAACTTCAGCAATTTTTCCTTTAGTTATTGCTCGTTTTGCACATTGCGCCAGTCGCCAACGCTGCCACAAGTTTAAATCTTTTGGCGAGAAATTATCTTTTTTATTACCATTGTTCCGAGCCATACTAAACAATAAATCTCGGAAATTATCAGGTTTTTCTCGCCAAGTTTCTACAGCAATATCTGTACCAACTTCACTTAAATAACCATAACTTTCTAACCATTGCTGAAACTTTGTTTGTAATTCCTGATTTTGCTGAAATTCTGCTGCTATTTCCACATTAGATTTAGTTGTCTGATTTAACTCAACTGCTAAATTTTGTAATTCTCGAAGCGAAACTATTTCTGGAGCAGTATCCGTAGGCAACCATTCATCAGAAACTCGGAACAGCGAACGCCTAATTGCTAAACCTATCGGACCTAATATATTGTAATAAGTAATCGGTTTTAACCATTCCTGAATTTGTTTTGCTTGGTCTAATAATTCTGATAAAGACTGAGATGAATTTTGTTGTTCTAAACTTTCTAAAGCCGGAATAAAAATTTGATGATAGTCGCGGTCAAATTCCCGGTCAACTGCAATTTCTCGTTGCACTAAACGCCATAAACCAGGCAAAGAAGGCAAAACTTTTCCTAATGGCGGTTTTCCCATTTTTTGCCCCCGTAATAAAAATTCTAAACCTTGCTCTGGCAACCCCATCATTCTAAAAATTTCTCCCAATAAAGTAGCATTAAAATAAGCATGGGAACCGAGCAAAGTTGCAGTTTCTGTAAAATCTAATTTTGCTACCTTTTCCTCTAAAACAACAGTAAAAATTTCTCCCCAAACCCCACAAGTCAAAGGACGATTTATCGACCAAGTTAAAGGATGAATTGCTCCGGGAATTACTTCTGCAGCAATAGTTCGCGTCCAAATAGGTCTGAGATTAGTAATCGGACGACTTTGCAATATCCAAATTTTTTTACCATCCCAACACCACTCAATATCCTGGGGTAAACCGTGAAAAAATGCTTCTATAGCCTCTGCTTGGTTTACCAATTCTTGAATAATTTCTAGAGGCAGAATCTCCGGTTTTTTTAATTCTTTTAATTCATTTAATGCTTGATTTTTATCTATTTCTAAATGCACTGGAGTTAGCTGCCCGCCGACAACTTTTTCCGCACCTCCTGCCAGTGCTTCAATAATTACTTTTGCATCACCATCCAAAGGATTACGAGTAAACATTACTCCTGCAACTTGACTAATCAGATAAGGCTGAATTAATACTGCCATTTCCGCATCAGGAATTTCTCTTTGCCGACGATAAGCAACTGCTTCTGGCTGCCAATAAGATTGACGACAAATATTAATTGCCTCTAATAATTCTGTTTGATTATTAACAGGACCAATAGTTTTATATTGTCCGGCTGCAGAATTGCGATCGCTATCTTCTCCCACTGCAGAAGAACGAACTATTAGGGGAAATTGTCTGAGTAATTCATTTTCCCGGAGCATTCCGGAGGAAATTTGCCCGGCAATTGTTCCGGGTAAAACCCAACCTTCAGCGACATTAAACCCTACTTTTTTTAGTTGAGATAATCTAGCTGCTTTCTCACCACATAATTTAGTATCAAGTGTATTTTCGAGAGAAATTAAATACTGTTTTTGTAAAGCCATATCATCACTTTGACGAAGATTTATTACTACCAATAAAATTACTAATCCGGCTGCTACTAACAATTCCCAAAAATCTGCTTCTTGACGAAATAATAAAACCCAGATAAAACTACTCAGACATCCCAAACGAGCTGCCCATCGTCGGATACTTTGATGTTTTTTAGGAAATATTTTTTTACCTATTAGTAATATTAATAATCCTGTAATTCCTGAACCTAATGCCACAATAGGACTGTAAACCAAAACCCCCCAAGAAGCATTAGTCACACCGCCACCTTTAGCAATTAAATATCTACCTGCTACTAAAAATATTAATCCTAATAGTTGCCAAGTAGGAATTTCTGGAAATAATAATTTTGCTATTAAAACTGGGGCAATACCTCTAGCTATTTCTGCTAAAACTACTATTATTGCTATTGGTTTCGGCGCGTGGGTGAATGCTGCTGCTACACTAGCGTTACCTGTGCCGACTTTTGTGAGGTCAATATTTGCTAATGTTTTAACTATTAAACGAGTGAGTGGGAGAGCGCCAAGAGAGAAGCATATTATTATAAATAATCCTGAGATTAATATTTGCATATTTAGTGATTAGTTCTAGATTTTTTATTACTAATTGTACTAAGTAGAGCCAGGTAAAAAAAAGGTGTTGGAGATTTAGTTATAAAAGCCTTAAAAGCACTGATATAACTTACTTATGAGCTGGTTTACAATTTGATACATAAAGTACAATATTTACCACTTTCTACTTAATTAAAATAGCAGTCAGCAGTTAGCCATCAGCTTTCAAGGTGTATGATGAATGGGGTTTTTCATCCCCAGAACACGCACACCACCGACTTTTTCAAATAAGCGTGGGGGACTTATACCACCCCCGATTTTAGCTAATAGCTGATAGCTTGTAATAATACCAAATCTCAAATATTTTGCTACATCTGATTGGGTGGAGTAGGGACGTTATACTAATTTAAAAAAAGAATGTGATGCTTGAGCAAACTTCAACGATTAACTAATTAATAAACTTTTTCCAGTTTATCCTTTTTATAATCAGCCTTTTTGTTTGTTTTTCCGATTATTTCACCACACCCAAGACCCCACCCCCAAAACCCAAGATTGATAATATTTGTAGCAAACATTTATCAATTTGGTATTAGATGCAACGTCACAACGTCCCTACAGGAGTGTAATATCAAATCCGGACACCAAAGGATAGGAATATTTACACTTTTTCTCTTTCATTCCTACCACCTACCACCTAACACCTAGAAACCAACCAATATTAACCAGTCTAACAATAAATAATGGATTTTCTTCCCACTATATCCAGACCGTGAGATAATATTTTTAACCCAAAAATAATAAGGAGATTTAATAATTATGGAAGGGGATTTATGGATTCCAATAGCAGTAGTTGTGGTGGGCTTTGTCGCTGCTGTTAGTATTGGTTCAATTGCTTGGTACAATTCTAAGCGACCTCCTGGTTGGGAAGATGCTGAACGTCCTGATTATGTTCCTAAAGTTGGTCAGGATGAGGATAAATAAAACCAAAACAATTTCTTAAGCACATATTTTTGATACCAATTCACTAGAAAAATGCCACAAATAGTTGGTAACTAATGAATTGAAATAATAAGCTGAAATTACTGACTTGAAGATTGAGGCTGGGGGACAAGCTTCTGTCTAAGGGTGAAACGGTATCAGTTGCTTTGATCTGAAATATATTGCTTGAGAATAATCAAGGTAAAAAATCAATATAGTAGAGACGTTATCTGTTGACGTCTCTACTAAAAAAAGTAGACTAGACTGCTGAATAGATATAAGCTAGTCATTACGAATTTTTATTTTTTACTGCCACTAGGAAATTGTTCAATTTTGGCTACACCATAGAATGTGATGCTATCATTCCCTATTCTAACCCTATCAACTCGTAGTTGAGTTTTTTCTAGGGCAAATTGATCTAAGTCTAGTAGGTTATTGACATGATCTATTAGAGATTTTCCTAGATCTACTGATTCTTGATCGCCATTATATTTGACATTGACAAATTCAATTTTGCGTCGATCTTGTACTTCAATATTAGCTGTGAAATCAACGTCTGTAAGTTTATTTGGACTACCTACACCGATTTGAGTTTTGAGTCTGAGGGCTCTATCTTCGGTGATAGTCATTTGAGTATTTTGGAAATGTAGGGGTTGTCCCTGATACTTAAGCCTTTGGAGTTTCTCTACCACAAATGGGGTATTGAAAGAGGTGGTCAAATCTGACTCGGTTAATACAGTCCTCATTGTGGCCTGGATGGGTTGCCTCAGTCGGACTTTACCTGTAAAAACTGCAGTAAAATCTATTGAGACTGCTTGCAGGTAAAGTTCCATAACTTCGAGACGAAGGCCATTATACATCCGCATTCCTTTACCGATAAAGTCAAAACCATCTAGGCTACCCTGCAATAGCTTGGACACTGGTTCAGCGCGGACGTTGGCTTCGACTCGATCAGAGCTCTTAAACAAGGCTGCAATTGCTGCTCCTGCCACTTTGCTCACTAGGCGATCGCCACTTTGATTTTGCATTGGTGTGCTGGTAAACAATGCCGTCACCATAATTTTTCTATATTTGCCTTCGATGACATTATAACTACTTTATGAAGAATTGTAAAATTCACTTGTACTTATGCACTTGATAAGCTTTACTTTCTATTTCCTATCACTATAGACTGAGAGAATGTTGATTAAAATATATGAGGTACAGAATTATTGAATCTTGACCAACCAAAGATTACTGGGATCGGAGATTCTGATTAAGCTGTACCCCATATACTTATACTTACTACTTAATTTAGTTATTAATAGAATAAATAACTTGGAAACAAATCAAACTTTTACTTAATCAAGAGGAGTGCCTTGGACACAAGCATCTGTGAGTAAAGTCCCTGTCAAGTCAGCCTGGTCTAGTAAAGCACAGAGCAAATTGGCCCTTTCTAAGTTTGTACCCCGTAGTATGGCCCCACTCAAATTAACTTCTTCTAAATCTGCTTGAGATAAGTCTGCACCAGAAAGATTAGCACTACTTAACTCCGCTTGAAATAAAATTGCCCTGGTCAAATTTACACCTCGTAGGTCAGCCCCACGAAAATCAATGCCACTGAGGTCCAAATTATTAAATATGGCTCCATTGAGAAAGGCCCCTGCAAAAGTAGCTCCCCTGATGAGAGCATCAATAAAAGTAGCACCGCGTAGGTCTGCATTACGAAAGTCTGCCCCTCTCAAATCGGCACCAGAAAAGTCTGCACCTCGAAGATTAGCTCTTAGTTGCGCTCTTTGTAAATTTGCACCAGCAAAACTGACCCCAACTAGGTTAGCTTGATAGAAATCTGCCTCTGGGAGTATGGAGCCTGCTAAATCTATGCCTGGGAGATGAGTATTTGCTAAAAGTTTGATTTTGCCCACTCGAATAGCAGAAATGTCAAGAGATAATGATTCATTCATTGTGATATTAAACAATATAATATTAGGTATGGAAAACTTGCTAGCTAAAAGGAAGGGAATTATTAAACTGATGTCTTAGAAGTAACTGCTTCTTCTAACCAAACGTTAGGTAGTTGACTTGGCCTTTGAGGTAATTCCATCAGACCCATTTCTGTTAAGCGAATTACATTGCTTAATGTTTCTACTAGGGTAGGGTCAAAATATGTGCCACTGCGATCGCTGCACTTTTCTATAGCTTCTCCTAAACTCAGAGCTTTCCTTTGACTCCGTGCTTGTGTTAGTTCTTGGAAGTAAGAAACTAATCCTAAAATACGAGACTCTATTGGTATTTCTGCTTCTCTGAGACCGTCGGGTTTACCACTACCATCCCAATATTCTAAATGATGAGTCACAATTTGAGTTACTGCTCCTAACTCTGGCATTGCTGATAATAAATGAGCGCTGAAAACACTGCGTTCGCGCCAAAAGGTTAAATTTGCATCGTCTAATTCATCAGGTGTTTTGGTAAATATTTCCTCTGGTGCTGAGACTAACCCCACTCGAAATAATAAACCAGCTAACCGCAAACGTCGCAACTTCAGAGTTGGTAAATCTAGCATTTGTCCGATAGTTTCTGATAAAGCTGCTACTTGCAAAGATGCGATCTGGTTCGCCCGGTCTCGTTCGTCTACTTTCTGCGCCATTCTTAAAAATGCTTGCAATTTGTTGGCGTTTAAGTTGCGACTTACTCGTAATGCTTGACCTTCTAGTTCCCAAAGTTCCCTGGCTTGACGATTCATTGCGATCATTTGTTGTTGGGATGTTTGCAGGTAAGAAACTACTCTGGAAACTACGTCAGTCATATCTGTGAGTGCTATTCCTTCTGTAGTTAAAATTTGCTGATGTTGTTTTTGGATAGTATCTGCAAGTGCTGGCTCGTAGGGACGAAATCTTTCTGTGAGAATTTCTGCTGCTTTCGCGACTAATGTTTTATCGAAAGTCCATAAACCGTAAAATTTCCTCTCTGTATCTACGGTAGGTTTACCTTGAACTATATATTCATCTTCGGATAGTTCATGGCAAAGTACCATGGCTGTGTAACTTGGAGATAGTATGATTAGGTTCCATTCGTTGACTAGACTATCAGTTGTTTCGAGATTAACTAAAGAGACATTTTCTAGCTGACTTGTTGGATGTGCGCTCAAACCACTATCTGGTACTGCACTAATAACAACTTTACAACTAGATTCGGCTATTTCTTGATAGCGTTCTGCTTCTTGCAGATACCATTTTCCCTGCTGAAATGTGACTAATACTAGGGGTTTTGCTTCTGGATTTTTAGTGCTAGTTTGTAATATATGGTCTTCTAAAGCATGACATAGAGCTACTAATGTATTTTTGAAATAAACTCCATAACTAGAAGGAAGTTTTCCTTCTGGGCTAGCTGCTTTGAGTTGATTTAAAGTTGATTCTGGATTCATTTTATTAAATGTATGATTATATATGTATGTTTGTTTTTTATTTTATAGCTTCCCTAATATAAAGGCGATTGCATCCAATCTATTTATACATACTCTAGTGTTTTTGTCAAGTATTATTTGGTTTTTTTATTAATAAAACAGTGGTAAAATATCATATTATTCCAGTCTAATTAGGTATAGGGATATGACAGTTTATCAAAACAGAGAAGCATTTATTCCTTATTCTCGAAAAAATATTATCGAACTTTGTATTGCAGATGGTAAGTTACCAGAGGCATCTGTGCCAAAATTTCGGGATTTTTGTTCTATTCTAATGGCTTATTATCATTTTAAATTACATCATCATTTAGAAGTTTTAAAAGAAAACTATGCTCCTTTTAATCCTGATACTAATCCTAAGTATTTAGCGGATTATTCTGCATCAGAACTGGCTCCAATGGAAACTAAAGTTGTGAATGCTTTTGAAAAGATTCTTGAACAAGGAAACTATGTTCCTGTTTCTAAAGCAAGTTTACAACGTGCTTTTCAAGAAAAGTCTTTGATTGAACTTAAAACAGATGTGGATTTTGATGAATTTGACCAAATGGTTTGTTTTTGTCGAGGCGATATTTATAAAACAATCAAGGTAAAAAAGTGGTTTAGAGAAGTTGAAAAGAAAATTGATACTTTTGCGAGAGTTGCTGTATTGATTAAATGTAAAAATGATGATTCTGTAACAGAAAGTTATTTGGGAGATTCTCGTTTTATTCCAGGTAAAATATATATTTATCTCTATAAAAATATTCCTAAAAATGATATAGAATTTATCTTTCCCAATGTGAAAGTGAGCATGACTTTGAAAGACTGGCTAATGTTAGCTGTGCCTGCTATTGGTGCTGCAGTGCCGATGGCTCTGAAAATCTTACCGCAACTTTTACTAATTATTGGTGTGATTGTATTTATTACTTTGGGGCCTAGTTATGTAGAACAATTGAATTTGAGAGCTAGTCAGGAAGACGTGCAGAATATTATGGGTCTTTTAGTGGCTGTATTATCTTTGTTGGTGACTTTTGGGATATTTATTTTTAAACAATATAGTAAATATAAGAGTAAGCAAATAAGATTTCAGAAACAGGTGACAGAAACGTTATTTTTTAAAAATATTGCTAGTAATGCGGGTGTATTTATGTCTTTAATTGATGATGCGGAGGAGGAGGAATGTAAGGAAATTATTTTAGTTTATTATCATTTGTTGAGTAGCGATAAACCGCTAACTCCGGAACAGTTAGACGATAAAATTGAAGAATGGATGGCAGAAAATTTTGATACAAAAATTGACTTTGATATTCAAGGGCCTTTGCATAATTTGACAAAAGTCAAGGGTAAAGTTGTCAGAGAGGGAGAAGAGGAAGAGCAGGTTGAGAAAGTACCATTATTGACCTACGATGACAATGGTTGTTGTCAAGTTTTACCCCTAGATGATGCTAAACAATTAATAGATTATGTCTGGGATAATCTGTTTAATTATGCTTAAATTAGAAGCAGATTTTTTTATTGAAAAAGCTGCAAAAATTAGTATTTTTTCATTTTTAACTTTTCTACAGCATTAATAGCTAATTAACATTAATAAGTTTTAATGAAGGATATCATCTTCGATCCTCGGTAGTAATGATAGCATTAAATTCTACTATCATTACAAGGGGGATATTCAAGCAAATATAATATTATGTTTTGATTATGTTTTGCTGGATAATACCAGGCGTAAAAAAATTTGGGAATGCTTCGCCTACACCTAGATTCATACTTTCTCTGAGAGTTTAACTTCTCCATCACCGCCTAGCAATCACAGTATGGAATTTTACTGTCATTTATAAACTTGGCGATCGCTTACTAGTTTTTCTATCTATCTCCTCTGTCAACGGATTTTCTCCTGGTTTCAAAGCATTAACCCAACCTTGTCGTTGTCTTCATCTTCAGTCCATTCAATATATGCTTCAAAATCCTCAATAGCACCATCAAAATCACCAGTTAATGCTCTGTCTAAACTTCGACTATCTCTAATATATTCATCATCCGTCACGAGTTTAACTGCTTTTTCACAGGCAAACATTACCTTTTTTGCTTGCTGATGCTGACTACCATTAGAGCAAAGACTATTCCAGTCAGTAGCAGTTATTTGTAAGTTTGCATCCAAGTTTTGCGCTTGCTGGTAAGCTAAAATTGCTGCATCAAATTTTTGTTCTTCTATTAACTGCTTGCCAGCCATTAATAAACTTTTTGCTGCTGAATTTAAACAGAAATTAGAATCAAGTTTAGCTGCTTGTTGAAACTTAGAAATAGCTTCATTAATTTTACCCTTTGCTGCTAACTTCTCACCCTGTAAAAACAAAGCCGTTGCCGAAGCTTCTACTCCACAGAGACGACGCTCCTCTTCTGTGAGATTGGGGTTATTTTTCAGATAGTCACCCATCCACTGGCAAGCATGAGCTATCAGGTCATCTCGGTTGAAGCGCCAAACTTTCACTGTCTTGTCATAACCAGCAGAAGCGAGCAAATCTCCATTGGGGCTAAATGCTACACCGATAACATAATTTTCATGGTCGGTAAGAGTGCGCACCAACGTTCCATCTGGTTTCCACAGTTTTACCGTGTTGTCAGCACTCGTAGAAGCGAGCAAATCTCCCTTGGGGCTAAAAGCTAGAACGTTGACCCAATTTTCATGGCCGGTAAGAGTCTGCACCAA
>JASJEE010000019.1 GCA_030064835.1 Microcoleaceae cyanobacterium MO_207.B10
GCAGGGCTATTTCGTTCTAATTTCTGACTTTTTGTGCAAACCACGAAAATATGCCTTTTCAAGGATTGAAGTTTAGAGCAACCAATATCTAAAAGCTAGTAAAATTGTCAGTTGATTCTAGAATGAAATAGCCCTGTGAGAGATGGGGAGATGGGGAGATGAAGGGGTGGAGAGATTGAAGGCTTGAAGTAATTTAAAAATTCTGAACATACACTCGTTGAACCGGATTCTATATAATATGAAATACTGAAATTAATGGCATATAAATACATGAATTTCCTTATCTCCCTATATGCCGATATTCCCAAAAATTATACCAAATTCACGCAAAGATTGTGACAGTAAAATTCGGACTCGGATCGGAATGTTTACACTTGTTCTATTAATACCTATCACTTACCACCTAAAACCTATAACCAAGCAATGTAGAAATATTTTATCAAAATGGTATTATGTACTATCAATTAGAGTTTTATCCCTATAAACGTCACTTCAAACAACCCCTAAAAACCAGTTATGGTATCTGGAATATTCGAGAAGGAATAATTCTGCAATTAACCAGCGAAACTGGAAAAACAGGTTTAGGAGAAATTTCACCTTTAGATTGGTTTGGCTCCGAAACATTGCAACAAGCTTTAGATTTTTGTCACCAGTTGCCAAAGAAAATTACAAAAGAAATAATTTTCTCTATTCCTGATAACCTACCTACTTGTAAATTTGGTTTTGAGTCAGCCTGGGAAAATATCCAGCAAGTAAAACTAGAAGAAAAAGAACAATTAAAAAGCTCTAATTTTTATAGTGCTTTATTGCCAGAGGGAGAGGCAGCTTTAGAAATTTTGCAGCAACTTTGGCAAGAGGGATATCGTACTTTTAAATGGAAAATTGGAGTTAGTAAAATTCAAACAGAATTAGAAATTTTTGAGCAGTTAGTCAAAATATTACCTACTGAAGTAAATCTCAGATTAGATGCTAATAGCGGATTAACTTTTGATGAGGCAAACCAATGGTTAGAAATATGCGAAAATATCAACAGAATTGAATTTATAGAACAACCTTTACCTGTGGATAAATTTCAGGAAATGTTAAACTTAAGTCATCGTTATTCAACTCCCATAGCTTTAGATGAATCTGTTGCCAACTTCAGCAAGATGCAAAAATATTATCAACAGGGTTGGCGCGGAATATTTGTAATTAAACCTGCTATTTTTGGTTCACCTTCGCAACTCCGTAACTTTTGCCAAAACCATCCTATAGATGCAGTTTTCTCTTCTGTATTTGAAACTAAAATTGGCAGAAAAGCAGCACTTCAACTCGCCACAGAATTACAACCAAATTTATTACAAAATCGCGCTATTGGTTTTGGGGTTACTCATTGGTTTAATGAAGAAGAGGAAACCTGGCAAGAGAATTTATGAACCAAATTTTAAACTATCTGAGTGCAAATAGTGATTTACTGATTGGTAGTAATAGTAATTATTTTTATCGGATTAGCCAAGAAAAATTTGCAGAATTAATTAAAAAATTAAACTCAGAAAACCCATTAAATAACCAAATCCAAATCTTTATATCTGAACCCAAACCTACTGAATTTATTACTAGTTTTGTGGCTGCTGTTGCTGCTGGCGCTCAAGTATTTTTATGTAATCCGAATTGGGGCGAACAAGAATGGCAACAAGTATTTGATTTAGTACAACCAGACATTATTTTAGGAAAAATTCCAGTTGACCAAGAATTTGTAGAGGCAAATTTATACAAAAATTCTTCTCCTAAACTTACCGACACTGATAATAATAATTGCCAAATTTCCCCGGATAATTTGATTATGGTTCCCACTGGTGGCTCATCTGGAAAAATTAAGTTTGCTATTCATAAATGGGAAACATTAATGTCATCTGTGCAAGGTTTCCAAAAATATTTCCAACTACAAATAATCAACTCTTTTTGTGTCTTACCTCTATATCATGTCAGCGGCTTAATGCAGTTTATACGCTCCTTTACCAGTGGAGGAAAGTTAGTCATATTGCCCTCATATAAAGATATTTTAGAAAAAACAGAATGGGATATTAATACCAATGATTTTTTTATTTCCCTGGTGCCAACCCAGTTACAAAGTTTGTTGCAAAATTCAGAGACAGCTCACTGGTTATCAAATTTTCAGACAGTGCTTTTAGGTGGCGCTCCTGCTTGGCAAGAATTATTTGATGGAGCCAGAAATTATCGGATTAAATTAGCAGCAACTTATGGAATGACCGAAACTGCTTCTCAAGTTGCTACTCTCAAACCAGAGATTTTTTTTGCAGGAAATAATAGTAATGGTCAAATTTTACCCCATGCTGAAATTATTATTAAAAGTGAAAGTGGCGAAATACTAGGTGAGAATAAAATTGGGAATATTAATATTAAAGCTGAGTCTTTAGCGTTAGGGTATTATCCCAAAATATTCAATCATTCTGAAGTTTTTGAAACGGATGATTTAGGATTTTTTGATAATCAGGGTTACTTAAATATAGTTGGTCGTCGCAGTCAAAAAATTATTACTGGTGGGGAAAATGTTTTTCCTGCAGAAGTGGAATCGGGTATTTTGGCAACTGGGTTAGTTGCTGATGTTTGTGTAATAGGTTTACCTGATAAATATTGGGGTGAAGTTGTGACTGCTATTTATGTTAGTAATGATTTAGAGGTTTCTGCAGAAAATTTGTTGGTTGCTATTGATGGAAAATTGAGTAAATTTAAGCAGCCTAAATATTGGGTTAAGGTTGAAAATTTGCCTCGTAATTCTCAAGGGAAAATTAATCGGGAGTTATTAAAGAAAATGGCTATCGAAAGAATAGGTAGGGTTGGCTGAAAAAGTCTCTCAAAAATTTAGGGTATCAACAGCCAATAATTTTTTTGACTTAAGATGACTAATATGATTTTTTTAGTTTGAAAAATCCTATTTTCTATTTAGGGCTTGCTGATTAAATATTAAAAGATTGACTGATATTGGTTTGAGCAATTTTGAGCAATGAAAAAGTACCAGGTTTTCGGTCAAAAGAGGGGAAAAAGTGAGGATTTTAGGGTAAATATGGCAGAAAGTCACTCAAGTTATTCTTTGGACAAACTTCTCTACAACTCTTCTAAGTCCGAAGTCTTAACTACTCCCTACTCCCTACTTCCTACTCCCTACTCCCTACAATTTCTTCACTGGAAGATAGTGTCTGATTTCCGATTTTAGAAATATCTGGAGACATAATTATAAATATATAGTTTTTTTCAAAAATTTAGTTAATATTATATAAATTTTATCAAGTCAAGTTAAATATCTTGCCTATTTCTGGCATCCAAAAATTTTAATTGTTGATAAAGCATAGCAATTTTTGGTAAATTTACACCCGCTTTATTTACCATCCGTAAAGGGTTGCCAATAATAGCTTCTATTTCTAAAGGTCGTCCTTTATCATAGTCAATTTTCATGCTAGTTAAATAAGGTCTTAGCTTATCAGTATGGTCTAGCATTTTTTGAATATAACTATCTGGAATTTGAGACTGACAACTTTTTGCACCCTCCAAAACTTCCTGCATTATTTCTGTTACTAAAATTCTGGTATTAGTATCTCCCATTATTTCATCGGTACGAGAATTTAAAATTACCGATAGACTGTTATAAGGAATATTCCAAACTAATTTTTTCCATCTTTCTCGGAGCAAATCTTCAGTCAAATTAATTGGTACTCCAGCACTTTCAACCTCCTGGGCAATTTCTTTCATTTTATCGGTAATTGCTGTAGGTTGATAATTTGTCACATATTTTCCGATTCTAATCAAACTATAATCTAAATGGCGAATGTGACCAAAACCTATTTTATTAGAAGCAATATTACATACTCCTCCAATTACTCGCTCCTCCCCTACAACTTTGGCAATTTCTGGTTCCGCACCTAAGCCATTTTGTAAGAGCAAAACAACAGTATTTTCTTTCACTAAAGGAGGTAGTAATTCTGGTAATAAATAGTTCTGTGTTGTTTTCAATGCCACGAGAATCACATCACATTTTGGCATTTTTTTAGTATCGTTATAAGCGTTAACTTTGGGTAGGGTAAAGTCACCATCTTTTGATTCTATAATTAAGCCATTTTCTTGAACGTGCTGATAATCGCTACGCAGTAAAAAATGCACTTCTATTCCTGCTTTTTGTAGTTTTGCACCGTAAAATCCTCCTAGTGCGCCACTACCAATTATGGCGTAAGTATTGTTTGACATGGTTTGATATTAAATTAGATTCTTTTGTTATTTTATCGAAGAAGGAAGAAGGAAGAGGGAAATTCTGTAAATAACTTTTTTATTAGTTAAAAATTTAAGGACTTAAGCAACATTAATTATACACTTCCATAATTCTATTTTCCTCTGAAATTTACTCAACTATAGCGTTTATAAATGAGTTGTGAATATCTCAATTATTCGGAAAAGGGAAAAAGAGACCAAATAACTGAATATTGCCTCATGGTTTTAGCACTTTTTTCCTTACAAAAAATATTATTCTCCTATTTCACCTCTCAGATAGAAATACTATAGAAATTCCCATACTGATGAGGTACGCTGATTAGTTGGTTTTAGGTGCTAGCTGAAAGTTATAGCAATATGATTTGATTTGTAAGATATTGGAAACTTTTAGGGAACAGGGAACAGGGAAAAAAGAAGAATCAAAAAAAATGTATCATATTAATATGATAACTGCTATATTCTATACTTTGAAGGAACACCTAAATTCTCACATCTGATTCCTGATTGCTATATTTGTTTTTATATTCCTCGTTTCCCATAGCAATTCTCTTACTGGTAAAGTAGAAAATTGTTGTTTTTAGGTAACAGGGAATTAAAAGAAAACTGTACCTCACTAATTTGAGAAACGCTATATATTAACTTTGAAAGCTCAACAACCATCTCTTCATCTCATCAGATAATTGTTGCCTACTTCTAGTTTGAGGTTGAATACAAACGTGCTTCGTATTAGCTCTCGCCACCCACTTTTCTCCCATTTCCTTGAAAAAGATTTGATAAGAAATTTCAAACTCATCATCTCCCCAATTTTTAGGCATTACTTCAATACTTAAGTCATCACCACAAAACATCGGACGACGAAAATCAACATTAGCATGAATGATTGGAATAGCTATTTCTTGATTACTAAAAAAAACTTTAAGATTAATACCAAATGCTACTAAAGATGCTTCATAAGCTTCATGGCACATTGCTAAAACATTGGCAAAATAAACCACTCCTGCAGCATCAGTATCTTGAAAATAAACTGTTCTTGTATAGTAAAAAACCATTTAATTTATGATTTATTTTTTTGATTCATTTTGCGAAGCTCTAATAAGGTTTAATTAGGGCTTGCTGATTAACTCTAATAGTATTTACAGATATAAGTTTTAGCCTTTTTACTGCCAAAAAAGTTTAAGGTTTTAGCTGCGTTAAGCCTAAAATACTCAGATTATAAAAATTGAGTATTTCTCCTGCTTTCTGTGTAATCCCCATTCATTATGTAGTGGTAATTTCATTTGGAAATTAAGTAGTCGTGGAAAATAAATTTCCCTTTTTGAGAGAGGGAACAGGGAATAGCCAAAAATTATTGATAATTTATGGGTAAGATTAGAGATATATCATAGAATTCGTAATTAATTTTGTATAATTACTAATGTGTAATTAATTTTGCATAGGCACTTACCCCTACTCCTTACTACTGACCAAAAAATCAGGTCTCAAGCCTCTTGCTAAAACTAGAGGTACTGATAACTGAAATAACTCCTACCCTCTACAAAAAGACTTTTTCAGCAAACCCTAATTAATCATAAAATTCAGAATTCTGAAAGTGAGAATTCTGAATTATATCATCAAACTAGCCCTTATTTTTAATTAACATCACATCAATAATATTAGTTGCTATCTCTTCCGAAATTTCCAGTGCTTCACAGAGTTTATCCAAAAATTTCTCTTCCTCTTCAGCAACATCTCCATCTGCTAAAACCAAATCTGTACTAACAGCAAAAACAGTTTCTTTTAAATTCTTAGGAACTGTAGCAACCGCAGCATCAAACAAAGGCTTAACCTCCTGATTTTTAATCATTCCTAAGATACGATCTATCATTTCTCTTTTGCTATCTTCTGAATAATTACTAAACAATTCCATCCGAGCGAAAATATTATCAATACCTTGTTTTTCACTCTCAGTAATTACGCCATCCGCAGCTACTGCAATTAAAGCGATCGCTGCAAAAGCGTCTCCCGCTTCTAGTTTAATATCAGCAGCTTTAACTGTAGTATTTTCTTCATCAAAAAGACCCATTTTTTTGCCTCGTTACTAGTAATTTTTAGTACAATATTTACAGTGTTTATTCTGTCTGAGAAGTTGCTAAATCAGCCCTCAGAAAATCAACAAACTGGCGTGCGGTGCGCCCAGAACGCCCATTATGTCTGGTAGCCCACTTTAGGGCTTGAGCATCTAAATCTTCAAGATTTAGATTAATTCCTGCTTGTTTTGCCAGATGTCTGACAATATTTAAATAAGTGTTTTGGTCAGCAGGTTCAAAGGTTAAAGTTAAACCAAAGCGATCACTAAAAGAAAGCTTTTCTTGAACCGTATCCCAATTATGAACCTCATCACTATCTTTTGGACGAGGACGGTCATTAAAAAATTCTCTAATTAAATGCCTGCGATTTGATGTAGCATAGACTACCACATTCGGAGGTCTAGCAGTTAAATTACCCTCTAAAACAACTTTTAGAGCCTTAAAAATATCATCATCTTCTTCAAATGAAAGGTCATCTACAAAGATAATAAATTTTTGTGGAAGATTGCGTAATTTTCCAACAATTAAAGGTAAATCTTTTAAATCAGATTTAGGGACTTCAATTAAACGGAGATAATGTTGACTATATTGATTTAATAATGCCTTAACTAAAGAAGATTTACCCGTACCACGACTACCATAAAGTAATACATGAAGTGACGGATATCCTGCTAGCAGAAATTCTGTATTTTTAATTAAGGAATGTCGTTGAAATTCATACCCTACTAATTCTGTTAATTGTACTGGGTCAGGATGGGCGATCGCCGACAGTTGGCCGTCACGCCATTCAAAAGCTATTGACTCAGCAAATAAACCCGTGCCAAAATTGTGGTACTGAGCAGCTAAAGCCTCAATAGCATCTGCCCAATTTTTTAAATTTCTGAGTTTTTCATAGATAGGGTTTTTGGCCTGTGTTTGGATACTCCATACCACAGGACTCTCCTCCAATTGTGCTGCTTTTTGCACCCATTGACTGATTTGTTCCCCACTAAATTTATAAAGACTTTGTAAAATTTGTAAATCATGTTTTGCTGCTTTAATTAAAGCTGTTGGGATATTTGTCAATTCTATCTGTTGAATTTGTCTACTAAAAGGATTATCATCTCTGATAATTTGAGAAATTAGATATTCCTGCCAAGAGATATTTGTATTCGCAATCTTTCTAAACCAGTTACTATAGGCCCGAATACACTCAAGTCTACTCCCATTATTTTCAGATAGAGATTGTAATAATTCTAGAAAAGCTTCACAGACTGGGTTTTTCAAAACAGACTGATACAACAGAAGCGATACTGCTTGCTGTTGTAAATTTTCAATCTGGGCGATCTCTTGGGAATCTAAACAAGACATAATGGATAATTTAACTGCCCTGATGATAACTGGCAATTATTTAGCTATATTTGCCATTTATTAATAATCAGATAATCAGTATGGGTAACTATGACAAGAATTCTACTCTCTATAGTTAGAAAAAACCTTTTTTTTACATTAACTTAAGATATGACAGATATAACTCCGGACAGAGATAATAAAGACCTCTGTTTTTATAAGATTGTGAAGGTAAGTCTTAGAGATAAAATCAACAATCAATTCAGAACCATGATTTTTTTAATTAAAAATATAAAATAATTGCAGTTCAAGCCTGTTGTAGCTTTCTTTTTAGTGAGATTTTTGCTATTAATTAACACTGCTTGCTCTAATCCAAAAACCTCTAATATTTATAGTAGTAACAAAGCAGAAGTTAAAAGTGAACTTTATGCACCTGTTCAGGAAAGAAAAAATGAACGTATGTATCCATATAATGATGCAGATATTTCTCCCAGGGGTAGCAGCAAGGTAGAAAGAAAAGCTAAAGGTTTAATTGAAAAGTCTAAAGATAATATTGGTAGCACTGATCAGCCTGAAGATGTTTGAGAAAATATATGGCGATGCTTCGGAGCGGCTCTGTACTCTTGGGGAAACCTTTTCCTCCGGGACGCTTTCCTTGCAGAATGGTGTCGCCAACGTTAACGACCGCTTTTTATCCCCTTAAAATGGGAGGCGCATACCCAGAATTTTTCGGTCAAAATAACCAGAGATTTAACTTATCTTAGTAAACAATTAAATTACGTCAATAAATAGTATTTATAAATAGGAAATTCAAGTATAGCCAAGTTTTTGAGAATTGGTATAAGACTTTGAAGCGAACTAGTGAAGATGTTTTTGATACTGCCCAAAAACAAGCTAAATCAGTGGGTAAAGCTACTCAAATAGTTATGCAAAATACAGCAGATGCAGTTAACGGACAGAAAGAATTTTGTCAATTTTAAAACTTCTCACTTTTCACTTTTTGATTATTTTTTAAGGTCAGCATTCTGGAGGAAATGGTGACAATATTTATTTGCTAAAATTACTATTTTAATGAGTCAGAAAAAGCTAAAGGTTGAAGTTTTAAGTTTTAATGAAAATTGAAGATTAAGCAATATTAAGATTTGATAATTTTTTTAGCTATTTGGACAACGGGTAAAACAATAGTTGTATAAATTAAGGTCAGTTCTTTAAAATTAATCAAACTGATTATGAATATTGCGATAATAGCAGCGATCGCCTATGGAATCTTAGCCATTATTGGAGGAATTATTGGATACAGAAAAGTCGGAAGCAAAATTTCTTTAATTTCTGGTCTTGTCAGCGGTTTGCTGCTAGTTTCTGCAGCCATAATTCAACTAATGGGAATGAATTGGGGTTTAATATTTGCCACAGTTGTTGCAGCTATTTTAGTAATTACATTTATTATCCGTTTAGTGAAAACTCGCAAAATGATGCCAGCCGGATTAATGATTTTAACTGGTATTGCTGCTTTAGGAGTTATGGTTTATCAAATCAGTATGAGCAATTCTGCTACAACTTAAATAACTGATAGGCTATTCTATAGAAGTCAGGAATGATTTGTGAGAAATTATTTTTTCACACTTACCATTTATTTATGGTTAATACAGAAAAAACCACTCTTTTAGCTAACAAAAAAAAGTAAACTCACAGCTAGATTTCGGTCTATATGCCGAGGAGTTTAGGAGTCTGTTGACAGGCTTTAAGCAAATGTGGATTTATCCCATTTGCGGTGGGGTAACCACAGAATCCAGGGTGTTTCAACCCCTGGAGATGTCAATAAACTGTTAAAGGTATAGCAATTCCTCTATTGCTGAGGTCATTTCAGTTAACAGTTATCAGTTATCAGTTAATAGTTAGCCTCCTCCGGACGTGCTGCGCTAACAGTACCTCTGCAATAAAGAGGCTGGAAATTTGGAATATTCTCTTTTCTCTTGGTCGATTGGGTATGGCGATGCTTCGGAGTGGCTCTACACTCTTCGGGAGACCTTTCCCTCCGGGAGGCTTTCCTTGCGGAATCCTGTCGCCAACGCGTTTAGCGAAGCTTTGCGGTAGCAAACGTCATCCCACCCTACGGGAAGCTCCGCTTTTCATGTCGGCGACAGACAGCCGTTAACGTAGTTGTGCGACAGCAAAACGACCGCTTTTTATCCCCTTAAAATGGGAGGCCCATACCCAGAATTTTTCGTTACTATCAAGTGATAGCAGACAGATTTGATCCAAGTTCTCAGCTATGTTCTGATTGCGGGAATCAACAGAAAATGCGACTCAATAAGAGAACTTACGAATGTAGTAACTGTGGATTTAAGGCGGAAAGAGACTTTAATGCTGCTGTGAACGAGGGAAAACTATGTGAATAAGTAGCTTGAGTTCCAAGCGATTTTCAGCCTGTCGAGAGAGTAAGTTACAGACTGCGGTCAGTGGCTCTCAAGGAAGCAGGAAGCTAGCTCCAAAGCTCGTGCAATTCCTGCATGGGTAAGTTTGGGTAAGTTTAGTAGAACGGAATAGGAAATAAAAGACAAAAAGATAACGGTTGTGCATCAGCAAAGTGTGGGATTCGTCTAGTAGGGCAGGCAAATGTAATCTAAAAGCACTGATCTATAAAGGTTGAGCGCATTTTTGTCGCGAAAAAAGTGCGAGTTGTTAAGCTTCTAGGACCAAAAATTTAGGACAGCATCAAGACACTTCCCAATCAAGATACACCCGACAATTATTCCTCCAAATGTTCGGACATCTCCCGACTTTCCCCACACTCCCCACACTTCCCACACTTCCCACACTTCCCACACTTCCTTGACGCACTACCGAAAAAACTTATCCTCTTGCTTCGGCGAGTAAATCTTTCTATTTTCCCTACTCCCCTACTCCCCTACTCCCCTACTCCCCTACTCCCCCGCTCCCTTACTATCTTAATCATAAGTATTCAACCGGACATGATATTAACTATTCCCCGTTCCCTTTTCCCTAAAAGCTCTTAAAATTTTGTACAAGACTAAAATAGGATTGTTATAGTTACTAAAATCCAAAATTGTTCATACTTCAAAGGATTAAAATTCGATAGATAGAGAGATTTTAAGTAAATATATTCCTAGATTTTTAAGTAGAGAAATAGTTTTCTTGATTTCTGCCTCCCTATTCCCTGTTCCCTGTTAAGTTTTTCCTATCTCATTTTTATATTTCCTGATACATTCAATCTCTGATTAGTTGGTTTGAGAGAACAGAAAACAGGGAAGAAAAGATAAAAATCTAATATTAAGTTTTATACTATTTGA
Source organism: Microcoleaceae cyanobacterium MO_207.B10 (assembly GCA_030064835.1). Taxonomy (GTDB): domain Bacteria; phylum Cyanobacteriota; class Cyanobacteriia; order Cyanobacteriales; family Microcoleaceae; genus JASJEE01. The sequence goes on from JASJEE010000019.1 coordinate 10,967, forward strand.
AAAAACAATTTTACAAATAATTAAGAGTCATTTTTAGACTTTACGAATCATCTTTCTTTACCTAAAAATTGTTGGTAATAGAAAATTCACGCAAAGATTGTCAAAGTAAAATTGTCTGCGCTTCGGATCGGAATATTTACCAAATAATTAATAATTAATAATTAATAATTAATAATTGCATAAGATTGTGGCGAGTCAGCATCCTAATTATAGTGATATAATTTCCTTTTTGGTGTTGTACATTGGCCAGTCATAGTTTGTTGGGGCACTGCCCTTGTTAACTCACCCAATATAATAGGGGTAATTTCTATTTGGTGATTGTGCAATATCTATTTTACAGCTAAATTTATAACTAGATAATTATGCGAACTCATTATTGCGGACAAATAAATAGTAATAATATTGAAGAAACTGTTAATCTCTGTGGATGGGTAGACCGTCGTCGCGACCATGGGGGTGTAATATTTTTGGATTTGCGCGATCGCTCTGGGATTGTCCAAATTGTTAGCGATCCAGAGCGTACACCAGATTCCTATGAAATAGCAGGGGATATTCGGAATGAATATGTGCTGCAAATTACAGGTCGGGTGAGTCGTCGTCCGGAAGAGTCTCTCAACCCCAAACTTCCTACTGGGGAAATTGAAATTTATGCTGATGATATTCGACTATTGAATGGTTTAGGTAAACAACTACCATTTCAAATTTCCACTGCTGAAACAGAAGCAGTAAGGGAAGAGTTGCGACTCAAATATCGGTATTTAGATTTGAGAAGGGAACGGATGACTCGCAACTTGTTATTGCGCCATGAAGTTGTCAAAGCGATGCGTCGTTTTCTGGAAGACGAAGAAAACTTTATCGAAGTCGAAACTCCTATTCTCACTCGCTCTACTCCAGAGGGGGCAAGAGATTATTTGGTTCCTAGTCGCGTTCATGCTGGCGAGTGGTTTGCCTTACCCCAGTCTCCTCAACTTTTCAAACAAATGTTGATGGTTTCTGGTTTTGACCGTTATTATCAAATCGCCCGTTGTTTCCGGGATGAAGATTTACGAGCGGATAGACAACCAGAATTTACTCAGTTAGATATGGAAATGAGTTTCATGTCTCAGGAGGAAATTCTTGAATTAAATGAGCAGTTAGTGGCTTACATTTTCCAGAAAGTCAAGGGTGTAGAGTTACCTTTACCATTCCCCCGACTGACTTATGCGGAAGCGATGGAACGTTATGGGAGTGATAAACCAGATATTCGGTTTGGTTTAGAATTGGTGGATGTCTCTGACTTGGTGAAAGATTCCGGTTTCAAAGTATTTTCTGGTGCCATTGCTGCGGGTGGGATAGTGAAAGTGCTGCCTATTCCTGGAGGTAACGATGCTATTTCCAACGTTAGAATTAAACCAGGTGGCGACTTATTTAAAGAAGCGAGTGAAGTAGGAGCCAAAGGTTTAGCTTACATTCGCGTCAAAGAAAAAGGCAAGATAGATACTATTGGAGCTATCAAAGACAACCTCACGGATGAACAAAAAGAGGAATTACTCAAACGTACCAATGCTCAACCAGGTCATTTGTTGTTATTCGCTGCGGATGACACAAATACTGTCAACAAAACCTTAGATCGCTTGCGGTTAGTTGTGGGCGAACAGTTAGGATTAATTGACAAGGATAAAACTAATCTATTGTGGGTGACAGACTTCCCCATGTTTGAATGGAATGAAGAGGAAAAACGTTTAGAAGCTTTGCACCACCCCTTTACTGCACCCCATCCAGACGACATTAATGATGTGAAAACTGCACGAGCGCAAGCTTATGATTTAGTGTTTAACGGTTATGAAGTTGGCGGTGGTAGTCTGCGGATATATCAACGGGATGTGCAGGAAAAGGTATTTGAAGCGATCGGTTTATCTGATGAGGAAGCAGATAATAAGTTTGGCTTTTTATTGGAAGCGTTTGAATATGGCACCCCACCCCACGGTGGTATTGCTTATGGTTTAGATCGGTTAGTGATGTTGTTAGCGGGTGAGGAGTCTATTCGAGATGTGATTGCGTTTCCGAAGACTCAGCAGGCAAAATGTTTATTGACAAATGCACCTTCTGAGGTTAATAAGAAGCAGTTGAAGGAGTTGCACGTTAGTTCAATTTCTAAACCCAAGTCTTAGGTTTTTTTGGGGAAATTAAATTTCCAGTGCGAGCATCTTGCTCGCGTCCTTCACCCATCTTCCTCACACTTGCTGCATCAAGTTTAAATGCACAACAACTTAGTGAGTCAACTGATAACTCAGCAGGTGCAACTTTCCAGGGTTTATTGTTTCAAGTTTTGCTTAAACAGGGAGACTAACAATAAGCTTTGTGATTTTATTATCAGTAATTATCCAAACATCATATAATCGTTTAACCGTATTTAAGTTGAACATTTTTATAGCTTTGCCTCGCCGTAACTGGTTTAAACTGAGTATCTACAAACTGCACTGGTTTGTAGGTCTCAATCCACAAATGTGCCCCACAAGGTAAGGGTTCATAAGGCTTATAGACTATACGACAAGGACCATCAAGAATCATCTGATAGCCCATATCGTTACGATTTGTTTGTTTCAAGCTGACCACTGGAATCAATTGCTCAGGAGTCATTTGAGGATCGTGCCTAACTCTCTTGCCATTTGGTTTAATGTAGTGTTGGTTGACATGAACTACAGTTGGCTTCTTCCGCTTGTGATGACACCAGACACCTTTCGGGCCTCTCCTGCCCGGTATAACCACAGGCATTTTGCCATACAGAGGAATTTGCCAAATTCCATTTTTTTTCTTATAAGCACCTTTAATTCTACCCTGGTGGAGACCAATTCATTCCTGGGTCTGGATGATATGGATTATTAATAGAACCCTCTTCTTGAGTACAATTACTTATCGCTTAATTGAGATGCACCCCAAAAATAATCATCCTCAAATAATTCTAAATCATCAAAATTATCAGGATTTAAAGGCTGACTATCACCTTACTAAGTTATCTCTATCACCATAAAACACCTCCAATCTCACCAGTACCAACGAAAAATCCACCCCCACCAAGGGAGATATCATTTTCATTTCCACCACTTGTAAAATCAGATACAAGACCTCCAATCTCACCAGTTAAGGTATCATTTTGATTTTCACCCTGAGTCGGGTTTATTATAAAATCCATTACAAATAGCCTTTGATTTGATAATATTTACAACTAACTATTATAATCTTTATTTTGAAAATAATCAAATAAGCACAAAATTTTAGTATAGTTACAAAAAAAACAAATTAGTTTATACTAAAAGTTTTAGCTATTTTAGTCTTTGTGTTCGGGGACTAAAAAATACTCCCAAACTAAAGATTCTAGAGTAATTAATATACCAAATTTATAAGTATCTCTAATATAATTATTTTCTTTTTTTTATAGCTAATTAGATTTTCTCTATCCTCATTCCTTCATAATTAATATCATTGAAGTTATCGTATTCTTCCTCTAATTTTTTATTCAAAATGCCGTAAATATAAAATCTGGAGAACTTTTTGGGAGACTCTAATACTTCCGATAATTCTTCGGCAAAAATATCACTCCAGAACGGAAGTCAGTAGAATAAGTAATTTTATATTTCATGTTAAAACTCTAATAAATCAGACATTTCCGACTGGGATTTGCTTAAATTGTCATCGTATGTAATACAATCCCAGAGAAGAATTCAGCTAACTAATTGAAAGACTTTTTAATCTAGCTCAAACTCTCCTGAACTCCTCTGTTTCTGAACTTTCCGCTGTCTTTCTCTGTTGCGTCTATCCAATGCTTGCCTGAGTTGTTCAAATTGACTATCTGTCAAGCTTGGGCCATTATCCTGCCATCCCTCCTCTTCCCACTTGGCTTAAAACTAGAGAAGCTGCTGTTTAGTGCCAACTAATTCTATAATCCTTTTGTGGCAAGACTTTTAAGTTCTTACCTAAAAAGGGTATGCTATACCTTTCATCAACTATTTTTAATAGATAGTGAAGGCTGAAATGGCGTAAATTCATTATCTAGTTTGTGATTACAGGTGAGTTGGCACTTAATTACAGTCACCCTAGTTTTACCCCTAGTTTGAGATAAAATAATAAGGCCCATCCCTTTCAGGAAGGGTTTAAAAAAAAGATTTAAACCAAAATGAAAATCGCGAGAGACCAGGAAGTAAGAATCAGACTAACCTTAGACCAGAAGCAAAAACTGCGTTTCTATGCTGCTCTAGTCGGCAAGAGTATGTCTGAAGTAGTTGTTGAGGCTTTAGCATCCCTGGAAGTGCCAGATGAATACAAAAAACGGAAACACGCTATTTACCAAGGTCCTTTTATTCCGGACCTTGACGATATGGACATTTATCGTGAGTTCCTTGAGTCTAGCTTCGCAGGTGACAGTGAAACATTCGAGAGTGAAACGTGATTAAAAGTCTAACAGGACGCTAATAAGACGTTAGTCATACAGTACTAAACATGATCAGGTGTGCAGATGTATGACAAACGTTAATAACACGTTACTCAAACGATCGTCTAACACGAATAGAACTATCTGCATCACTCATTGGCAAAAAAGCAAAACCCTCAGCTTAATATTATGTTTTTATAGCTGGGGGTTTTGCTCTTGATGTTAATGCTTTGCACCATTCTGGGCGATATCTATGTAACCGGATGTGGAATGTTCGATACCACCGTTAGGATAATATCCTGCTGCTCCAGATATAGGCATCCCCGGTAAAGGTGGCATTGGTGTGGATGGCATATAGGAGTTGGCATAGTAGGTCAATATCCGCCTTGTAAGGGCATTTAAGGGGATGCCTTGCTGTGCTGCGATGACTTTGAGTTTGTAGTAAATTGTTGGGTCAACGTCCGTCGATACGTCTTTTGTTTCTGGCCTGAGTTTTCGTGCTTTTTGGTTCCGTCCCATAATACTTGTCCCGTAGCGCTACAAGTTTTATTTTGGCCTTTTATTGTGGGGATGTTCAGTGGTACAAGCAAGACAAAACCACCCAATATCAATCTGATACGGGTGGCCCTGCCAACAAGACAATTTAACGTAGTGGTATTTGAATGATAACTGATGGTATAAGCGATCGCTACTACTAAGTCTTTACCATCGCCAATACTGTTCGCACAGCTCATCTTTGTGATAGGTTTTCTCTGTTCCGTCGTCAAAACGAACGGTTGCCAGCCCTTCTGGCGTTACATTAAGCAATTGTCCTACCTTGTCTTGGTCTGCCCAATTTTCCTTTTTGGGGTTCACAACATCAACGAAGATGTCGCCATCGTATTCGCCTTTGAAATCATCTCCTAGTGGATCGGAAAAGTAGAGTTCTTCTCTCCCGTCTTTAAAACGGATGGTTATATAGCCGTCCGCAGTGATTTTTAATATTTTTGCTGGACACTCATCGTCTGCATCATAGTCATCTGACTGTTTGTTGTGTTGTGAGTGGCCATTTTCTGGAAAAGACTCACCAGAACTCGTTAATTTATCCACCACGTCACCTATATCACTCAAGTCTAAGACCTCTTCTGTTGCTTCCCAGTAAGCTATATCGAGCTTCATTAAGTCTGCTGCTCTTCTGCTCATTGGAGTGTCTGCTCTTGCTGCTAATTGCTTAAACCTAATTCTCGTCTCCGCATCATCTTCGTCAAAATAAACTCTTATTGATTTTGAACTATTTTTTAAGGCCATATCACATAGATATCCTATTTAATACATATATCCTACATGACCATTGTCGTACTACCTGCATATATATGACAATCGAATATTTAGCCACAACCTACTAATGTTTACTTGAGAATAATCAACATAAAAGTACTTTGTGCATAATCATACACCTATGCTATAATGAGTCTATAAGCAAAAGCAGGGAACGTAGGAGAAGGCCAGAGCAGCCGATGAACCACAGCTAGTACCTCAACCGACTTATAAACAAAAAAATCGGGACACTCTGAGAGTTGCGACCTCTCAAAATGCCCCTAACCTCCCAAATTAAAGCCCAACTTAGGAGACTTATTAATGACTCTATCACAAGCCCCCACCGTCACAAGTGGGGCAACCACAACCTATCAACAATTAGTGAGTGAAATTAAATTCGTAATTCACCATTTCGACTACGAATTTAACAGCGCTGAAATTGGCGACACCTACTTAATTGACACCCAAAGTCATCACTACCAAATCACATTTTGTGACGACGTTGAAGGCATCCAATTAATCAAAATCCCCTACATAGAAATGGATGGAGATATTGCCTTAAACGAAGATGCGATGGAAATGATTGTCGTTGAAAAGTTCACGGAGTTTGTATGTCTGATAGTCTAAATATCCCGGAGTTAAACGAGTTAGCATGGTACGAAAAAATCAACCTAGCAGAACAGTTAATCACAACAATGGTCCCGGATGAAACAAGAGCATCTCACAACCTATCGGAAGTAGTTTATGCAACTGATAATCTGCTAGCACTCACTCCATCAGAGCGAATAAACCTAGCCATTCAACTACTCACAGAAATTCAACAAACCTACTTTTCAAGATAATGAGCGAACCATTAGGCTACTACTCCTTAATTAACACTAACTCGGACGCTGTAACACAGCTAGACTCTCAGTTCTCCAAACTAACCAAAGAGGAAAAACAAAGCTGTTTAATTCACTTAGCAGTCATCTTAGAACACAACCTAGAGGCAACATCAAAACCAGCAACTAAGGAGTTTGTTCGTAGCGTAGTTTTAATGCTAGGAGCAAAGAAACTAACTGAGGCAAACCTACTAGGAATTGTCAGAGCATTAGCAGACCAAACAGTCTAATTTTTTTTACCCACATCAGTTTACCTGGTAATCAAAAACCAGGTAAAAACAAACATCACATGAACGCAATTAAACCGGAGGTAATAGACCACTCCAACAAAGGATTAATCCCCAAAAAAGCAGTCAGAGAAATGTTAGGAATAAAAACCCGTCGAACATTTGTTAAAGACTATAAAGCCCTCAACTTTAACTACCCTTATTACACCTGGGGTGAAGTTAAACAACTACTAGCACTAAGACTATTTCTTAGTAGAGGAAAATCAGGTATTTTTGGTAGAAACATCTACCTAGACCTACTCAAAAAACACACCCCTCAAACAATAATTGCCAGCCTTGGTATTGACCTAGAACAAGAATTTAAGGAACTACAAAACCAATGGATTTACAGGATTTAGACAACGTAAATAGTCGCAGTCATTCCCAAAATGACAAGCAACCAGAAACCCAAAAACAACCCCCTAAAACTAAACCAAACAACAGCAAAAAACAACCAACCAAAGACAGCGCGATCGCAAAACTTCAACACACCTCAAATGACCGAGCTGAAGCCCTAGCAACAGCCAAACAAACCACCCAGGCAAAAATAGCTGAAGCTGGCTATAAATCCGGCCGTCGCAAAGCACAACAAACTTACGCACAAGCTGATAACTTAGGCTTTATTGACGGTGTTTTACTACATGAAATTGACCAAGCTGAAAACATCGGTACACAACTGGAATTGCTAGATGAGCTATCAGACAATTCTCTAGATTTGGATGCCTTAATTACCGCAGGAGACCCCATAAAAAAATTATTGAATCACTCAATATCAGTGGAATCTCTCAACCAATTCTCTACAGAATTGTCCTTATTACCCTCCTCAGAAAAATCAGAAAATTAGAGGGTAAAATTCAACGGCTGGAGGCAAAGCAAAACCAACTCCAGCCATTCACAGAACACATCTATTTAATGAGTGGAATGTAGCAATGACTAAACCACTAAAACTCAAAGGTTTTGTCAGAGGTAAGTTTGAAGTCAGAGACAAATACGTCGAATTTGGAGGCTTAACAATTGTCAGACTTAAAACTACAAAATCAGCTGAAAAATTAGCAGCAGACTTAAACCACAGACTATCAGAAATTAAAACCTTATAAGGAGGAATTAAACACCATGTCACTGTCAAAGCTAGCTTACAAATTAGGATACCAACTAGGTAAAGCCTACGCCAAAATTAAACACACAATAAAACTAGCTTGGCAGTGCTGGTGTAACCCTCCACAAACTGACAGTTTTGCAATGGAATTATTAGCAAGATGAAACAACTTTCACTACCAATAGACATCCCCGAAACAATCCCACAAATGACAATAGGAGATAGATGTAAATTTGAAGCAATAAAAGCTATCTCACCAAATGATATTTGTGCAGTCAGCCTAGAAGAACCAGAGCAAAACTTTACCCCAGAACCAGAATGGGACGCTCAATGGTTTGGCAGTTTCTGGGTACAATTCTCCCCTCTTTTGATAGTTTTACATCCCACTACTGGCAACTCAATCTCCTTTTATGGAGATGATACTGACTTGCCAGAAATAGCGGACAAAATAGCTCACATACTCAAATGAAACTAATAATAATAGCCCTCTCAATCCTAATTATAGGAACAGCCTACAAAATAGACCAAACCACCTCTAAAAACTTCCGATTGATAGTAGAAGAAAACAGAGAACAGTCTACACAAATAGGGCAAAACAGACGCGATTAAAACAAACACCAAAAACTAGGAGAACAAAACTAATGAATTTCTTAGAACACCCTTACGAAACTGTCTGTCGATGTGAGAAATTATTGGCAGACAAAGACAACCTTTCACCCAATCAAGAACGACAATTAGCCAAAATGTCTTATCTGAAAGCGAAGCAAGAAGTAATGGAGAGTCAAGGCTTTTTGTCTTGGTTAATGTACTAGGATGCAAGCAATAGTAAGTCGTTTAATTCACACCCTAGAAAAACTCATTCACTTCGACCTAATAACCCTGACAATCCTGGGACTATCCGCCACTATCCTATTAGCAGAACATCACTATATCATCTCAGTTTTCCTCTATTTTCCCCTGGTAATAGCCTGTGGAATTGCTATAGTTTTCCTCCTGTTTTTACCACAGCAAATCAAAGGCTTTTACTCTTATAGCCTGCTGTTTGGTATTAGTCTAACCCTAACAATTATCACCTTCTGGATTGTTTAAAACACGAAAAAAGGCTAGGTGTTTTTCCTAGCCTTTATATCCATAAATAGTCAATATGTTCATAGAAAATCTCAGACTAAAACTGCAACTTATAGAGTGGGGATGCCGAATTATAGGAACAAGTATAGCCATACTTGCTGCAGCTCAAATTAGAACAGGACTGCCAATAAACTTTACCCAACTATCCCCACAGCAACTTTACACAAACCGACACGCTAAAGCATTAATTTACCTGAGTAGCTGCGGACTACTTATTTGCTCCTATCGCCTCAGTAACATTAACAAAAAACTTGTAATTTATGGAGGTATTGTTGAAGCAGAAAGTCAAAACCAGTTTAGGGAAAGCCTCAAGTCAGCAGCGGTAACTCCCCTGTTACAACCAAGCACAACTGACACACCCATACAACCTGGACAAAACCAACTACAACCCTTTGACTGGCAACTATTTAACACCCAACCCGAAAAATACCCTCACCTATTCATAGTAGGGGGGACCGGGGACGGCAAAAGTTACACCGCCGAGTCTATTTGCTACATATTAGAAGGCAAAACAATAGTCATTCATCCACACAAAAAACCGGGAGACTTTCAAGGTTTTCCCTGTTACTGTGGGGGGCGAAAATATGGCAGCTGGAAACAAGATAAGCTTACAGAAAATGACAACTTCAACAGACTGTTAAAAGGAGGTGAGTACCCCAACTTAACCTGCGCCAAGGCAATCAAATTAATCCATCAAGAAATGGATAGTCGCTATAAATTATACGAGCAAGGAATCGAAAATTATCCGATGGTTAATATCATCATAGATGAGTACAACACGACAGTAGATGCAGTCCCAGAAATTACCTCTACAATGAACAGCTTAATTAGGGAAGCAAGGAAAGTTAAGCTAAGGCTAATTCTGTTAATTCAGTCAGACTTAGTAGATGATTTAGGTATCAAAGGTAAAGGTGCAATTAGGAAATGTTTTAGGTTTATCAGGCTCGGTGACTTTGCAAAAGATAGAGCAAAAAAAAGCAACAGTGGCAGCATCAAAAACTGGGTTAGCTTACAAGAATATCCTTTACTAGTAGAAGATGATATCGCATTGCTACCAGACAAGAAAGCGCTACCACTAATAGCAAACTCCTGTACAGCTACTACAAATGCAAGCGGTAACGATATTAATGATGGTAGTAACCACGTTACCAGTCAGTTACGAGAAACTGAACAACTAGAGCAACTGCTAGACAAAAATGAAAGCACTGCGTTGCCCTCGTTACCTTTACCCGAAAACTGGGTGATAGCAAACCCTAAAGCTAGTGAATTACCTGATAGCGTTCGCGGTGCAATTGTAGCTTTTATTAGAGCAGCTTTTAGCAAACAGCAAACAATAAACGCTATCTTTGGCTGCAAGAAAAACAGTGTTAGCAAGTCTTGGCGATCTGCTAGCTATTGGTATGATGAAGTCAAGTCTAACATATAGCAATTGCGATGCTAGCACTAACTGCAATCACTAATAAAAACGAGGTAATTATGAGTATTATAAAAACTGTAGATGTGAGAATAGTTACTAGCAGAGAACTAGGGGAAGAGTTTGTCGCATCTATGGATGAGTGGCTGAGGAGAGACGGCTTTAAACTAGCCAAACAACCAGCATATTATCCATCAAGAAAAGACCAAGATGATATGAGGATTTACACAGTTTTGGTTAAGGAAGATTAGTTAATTCAAGGATAGGGAAATGACTCAAAAGTGTACTTGGAATAGATACATTTACAACGGTTGTGAACCTGATAATACAATCAAGTTCTATGGCATTGAAGCTGACACACCAGGTAAATTTGTAGCCGATGAATTAACCTTTTTTGGTGCTTTTAATGACGGACCGATGAGCTGTTCAATCATCAAGATGGAGGATGGTAGATATAGAGCAATTGTTGACGAGAAGGAAACTTACTATGACTCATTTGAGGAGGCTTTTTGGGAAAAGATGCCAGCGTATCTAACTCATCCAGACCACGAGGAGGAAGGGGAATTATTTGTGCATGAAGAATAAAAAATATTTGTGTAACTAAGATACTTTTGCTATCATGCAAAACAGAGCGGAGGGCAACACCTTTTTTTGACGATCGCGCTCGACCGAAAACAAGACAATTGAATAGAACATCACACAAGGAAAGTTTGCATACATTTTTTTAATAATTTGCGCGATCGTCTTTAGCCAACGTCACCCCAACCGAAAAAGCAGTTAGTCTTAGAAAGTATGGATTTAGATGGTACAAAGTACCAAAGTTTTACACCTCAGCAAACCTTCCTTTGGGAGCGGTGTTCCTAAAAATATTGTCGTCTACTAAGCAATTGATAGCAAAAAAACGGAGGCAGTCACTTCCCACACGACTGCCCCCGTTTTTTTGTTATAAAAATTTATCACAATGAAAAATATAACACATTCAAAAGAAAAAGTCAACACTTCAGATTTTGATATCCGCAACTACCTCGACCTACTTGGCGATCGCACAAAAGAAGGTAAATACATTTGCCCTAATTGTGGAGGTCACAACCTTTCGAGCAACGGAAAAACTGGCAAGTATAACTGCTTCAACTGCAAGGATACTAAAGCTATCTTCAAAGCTATTAAGCAAAAAGCAGGAGAGTGGGAGGAAAAGTGGAAAAAACCAGCCAGACCAGAAAATTTCAAGTATTTTTACTACCCAGACAGAAATGGCAAACCTCTTGTTCGAGTAAAACGGATAGACCATGGAAATGGCAAGAAAAAATTTTCCCAGCAACGGTGGGACGCAGACAAAGGAGCCTATATACCTGGGTTAAAGGGAATTGACAGAGAAAACATTCCTGTTTACAGATGTAGAGAAGTACGGCAAGCTATCGCTGACGGTAAAAAAATCTTCATTGTAGAAGGAGAAACTAGCGCCGATGCTTTATGGGAGTTAGGCATTCCAGCAACCACCAACATAGGTGGCTCTGGGAAGTGGAAGGAATCAGACTTTCAAGACCTGAAAGGCGCAAAAGTTGTTATCTGTCCCGACCGCGACATTACTGGAATTAAACACGCCGAAGACATTGCTAAGGACTTCCCAGATGCAAAATGGCTTTATGCTTACCCTGAGTCTGGTTTATGGAAAAGACTTAATTTTGGTGGTGGTGCAGACGTGGCTGACTGGATTAAGGAACATAACCTCACGGCTGAGGATATCTATCAAGCAGTTGAGGATAAACAGAGAGAACTGAAGCCCGCAGGACAAAATGAGAGCAGTGATACAGGTAACAGCCAACCCTCAGTCAAGTTTAAACCCGGCAGCGTCAAATGGGATAAGTCCACTGGTAAATGGAAAATAAGCGGCACTGGCTCCCCCGCTGCTAACAAGCGTTTTTTGCTTGAAGAGCTAGGAGTAGGCGACAGGCTTAGGCTAAACACCCTGAAACATGAGTACGAAATAGATGGAAAATCTGTCAGTGAGATGTATCCTAGTGGCGTAGGATACGACTTACCTACATTAATAGATGAAACCTTTGGATTCTATTTTACTGGCGCTTTGGATAAGTTTTACGCATTGATAGAGCAAGTAGCTACAAAGTTTCACCCTGTGCGAGACTATCTAAGAAATCTACCACTACAGAGTCCTGACTTTATTAATGAATTTATTACGAAATCGCTAGGAATTACAGAGCCTATTAAAATACTGATGGTGAGGGCGTGGTCAATTGGTGCTGCTAGACGAGTCCTATCAGATAAGCCAGTAAAATTCGACACTGCTTTAATTCTGAAAGGACCCCAGGGAATATGCAAGTCAACATTTTTTAAAGTTTTAGCAGGCGAGGAATTCTTTGGCGATGACATGGGGAATGTCTCTGATAAAGATGAGAAAATCAAGCCTCACGGTAACTGGCTCAACGAATGGGCTGAATTAGAGAATGTTTGCGACAAGGAAAAGGAATCTAGAATCAAAGCTTATCTTTCCGGGACCACTGACAATATCCGTCCTCCCTATGCTCGTAGTGCTAAAGATCTGATTAGGGGATTTGCCATCTGTGGCACCACGAATAAAAATGAATTCCTCACAGACCAGACTGGTAATAGACGTTTTTTTGTGGTTCGACTACCTCACAAAAAAGGGGAAAAGATAGACATAGATTTTGTCAGACAAAACAGAGATAAGTTTTGGGGGGCGGTAATCACTGCTGCTGCCAACAATGAACCTCACTGGCTAAACAATGAAGATGCTGCGTTAGCTGAACTAGAAGCTGACAAAGTTGTTTGGCGCAATCCAGATGTACAAGATGTATTAATCCCAGTGTTTTACGAGAAATTGAAAGCAGGAGACAAGAAGATATCAAGACAGGAGATTAACGACATATTAGAAAGAGCTGACAAGAAGCAAACAGTATCCCAGTTAGATAAATTCATGTCTACTTATGAACTTACTAAAAAAGCGCGAAACATATCCTACACGCGACCTGGGGAAACTTTTCCAAAGACAAACTACCGTGGTTTCAACCTGCTAGATGATGACGGTCAGGTGCCGCCAAAACTATTGCAAGCTTTTAAAGATTTTGACTTAGAATTATCTGAAAAACCAGTCACCAGTCAGTCACAAGATTTAGTGACTAATTCTGAAACCCTCACGGCAACTGAATCTAGTCACCCAGTCACTGAAACAACAGATTCTATAGCAGACGACACTTTTAAACCAGGTGATAAAGTAATCGACCTTGAGTCGGGTGAGGAATTGGTAGTCACCAAAGAAACGACTCAAGCTAACGGTCAATATTGTTGGGTTAAGTCTGAGAAACGCCTGGAATATAAGGCTCCAAGTTGGTCATTGCAATTAGCCAGTCAACCTAGTTCGCCTGCTCGTGCAAAGAAATCTCTAAAACCAGGGGATAAAGTCAAGATTCTTGATAAAACTGGAGAAAAAATTGGAACTTTCTTGAAAGAAATGTTTGAAGAATTCGTAGTTTATTTTGAAAGTCCTGACAAATGGTTTCTCTACCCAGAAAGTGCAGTTAAACCTATCTAAACCAATACAAGAAAACTACAAGTTAGGTACTTGTATTTGTCTAATGTCTGTTGAAGCATAGTGTTTGTAGGTAGTAACTGGACTGTTTCCTACTAGCCTTGTTACGTCCTTAATATCCATACCTGCTTCTAACGACAAAGTGATAAATGTATGCCTTGTACAGTAAGGTTTTTTATATTCAATATTAAGGCTTGAAAGTATTGGTTCCCAGGCCCTATTTTTCACATTTTGGGAATTAATAAAATGTCCTCTTTGAGTGGCAAAAATTCTGTTTTGTGGATTGTTAGGTTGCTCTTGTATTTGATTTATTAGTATATTTTTTAGCTGATTGTTGATAGGAAACAGTCTGCTATCTTGAGTTTTTAAGCCTTTTACTTCTTGTAATCCTCCTACAGCATTGATAATAGCTTTACTAAATCTAATAAACTCAAAATCATTGATTATATCTTCCCAAATCAGAGCAATGGCTTCACTTGGGCGACAACCTGTGTAAAACAAAAAGGCGTAATAATTATGATAATGCCGGATAAAAGGCTTATCAGAGTCAGCCATTGCATTCAAAATTAAATCCCTCTCGCAAGCACTGAACGACAAAGTTTTATAATCATCAGTCTTCTTTTTCTTATTATATTTAACCTCGCTTCTTAACCCAACAAAAGGATTCGCTCGTAATTCCTTGACTTTTTTTAATTTAATAGCCCATTCTACAAAAGCTTGAAGCTGAATAAAAATAATTAAAGCAGTTCCTTCAGAATATCTATTCCTTAAAGATTGAATTATTTCATTTACTTCAAAATCTTCTACATCTACCTCAATATTGGCAACAACAGGGGTTTGTTTGAGAAAATTTAAAGTAAATAAATACTTGTTTCTAAACGTATTAGGTCTGACTTTTTGCTTCCTATCTGTCACATATTCTTCAAACAATTCTAAAAGGGTAATTCTTCTCTTTGTTGCCACAACTTTCTTTAATACCCTGTATCTATCGTAAGTTTTGTCCACCCTCTCGTACAGAATATCCGATTCCAATAAACTCGCTTTTGCCTGTGCTATTTTCCAGTTCTCAGGTTTGTCAGCACTCAAACCCAAACTTAAGTAAGTCCCCCCTTTACCACTGACTGATTTGGGGATAGTTATCCGAAGCTTTCCTTTATTCTCAGAAACCCCCACCTTGCCTTTATATTTTTTGTCCACTTCTCTATGTCCTTGTCTTGATTTGGCAGAGCGATCGCCTAAATTTTGCCAATCCAGTCACCTCAGTCAGTCACCTATTTTTAGTGACTACCCTTCAAAGCTTTACTGCATATACATCTAGTCACCCAGTCACTAAAAGTCACTATTTTTCTCACAACAGCATTTTTTATAAAAGGAGTTTTTTTTCACTCCCGGTGACAAGATGATTAGGCGATCGCTTTTGACGGCCCAAGTATAGAGCATCTATAGAGAACTTTACGACTACCGCCAAGAAAATAAAGGCTTCAAATCTCTGTCTATATACACTTCAATGACAATAAATCGTTTCCCCCTGAGCAAGTAACGCTCTGACTCTTTGACAACATATACCTAATAAAAAAGCAGCTTCTCTAGTTCCGATCTCAGTCATTTTTACTATAGCACTATAGTTTTTATATAGTAATAATTTTGAATACAACTATATATATTAGTCATCAGATAATCTGTTATATTCGCTACATTAAATGAAATGAGTTAAGGTTATAGTGTAAGTTTTCAATTCTCAAGGTCAGTGGCGATGGCAAAAGTAGTCTCATGTAATTCATGAGGAAGTAATTTAATGGCTGCGTCAATAAGTGCTTGAGGTCCCTGTCTTTTCAGCATTCCAAAAAGTTTGTCGAACATTCTCGCCATAACTTCATTGGGGTAACTTCTGAATAGTTGTATTCTACCTATATCCAAGAACGCATTCTTGTCATTGAAGCAATTTTGCAAACAGTTAAAAATGATATGCGTTTAACTTCCTTACAACATATTTCCTCTGAAGAACACCCCCTGAAAGGAAAA
>JASJEE010000262.1 GCA_030064835.1 Microcoleaceae cyanobacterium MO_207.B10
CAACAAAAGGGAACTAAGTCAAAATTCCTATTGCGACATACGCAATAGAGATGAATCAGATTTTTATTTCTGATTTGCTAAAAGTTGACCTCTAAATTTTCTCGGTCAAAATTTCTATGGCTATATCCCTAACAAAAGAGAAATGAGTCAAAATTCCTAAAAATGATCGTGATATTTATAGTCATTTAACTTTAGATTGAGACAAAGCTTTCTTGCTATGAGGGAGTTTCAGACGAAAAAAAGTCTCATTTGTAAGTTAAAATACTATACTAACTATCTAGCAATATCTTTTTAAATGTAGCAATATCTTTTTTAAATGGTATTTAAATCTTATTTAATGTATTGCCAGAACCTTTTTTTCTTAGTATTAATAATCAAAAAAACCTAAATCTACTAATGTAGAGACATTCGATAGAACATCTCTACTAACTAAAAAATCGCCCTACTGATCTACTTAACTGATAACATTTGCGCTAACCGTGGATGACGACCAAACAAACCTGTCATTACCCGCAAAGACAAAGATTTGAACAGTGGAACTACTCCCATACCCCACAAACCTAAACGACGAATTGCAACTACTGGCAACAAAGTACCCGAAAACATTCTATCGAGAAAATCAGTAACTCCTAATATTACTAAATTCTCCTTTCTGCGCCAACTTTCATAACGCCTCAATACCCCAATATCTCCAATATCCTCACCTTGCTGATGAGCAGTCTTAATCACCTCAGCGATCGCTGCAACATCTCGAATACCCATATTCAAACCTTGACCACCCACCGGATGACAACAGTGTGCAGCATCCCCGATCAAAGCCAGACGGTGTTGAGTATAGTGATCACTCTGCATCAACTGTACCGGAAAAACGTAGCGATCGCTTAACAAATCCAATTTACCCAACAAACCAGCAGTGCGATATTCCAACTTTGCCAAAAATTCCTTTGCATCCAATTCTTGCAACGCTTGCGCCTCCCTATGAGGAGCAGTCCAAACCACCTGACAGCGATTTCCCGGCAACGGCAACACCCCCATCGGTCCACTCGGCCAAAATCTCTCAAATGCAATATTATTGTGAGACTTTTCAGTTTTGATCGTCATCGCTACACAAGACTGCCAATACTTCCAACCATGAGTACCGATACCAGCAGCTTCACGAATGCGAGACTTGGCCCCATCTGCTGCCACCACCAACCGAGACCTAACGGTTAAAGTTTCACTCTCACCAGATAGATTATTTGTATCTTTATCTGTATCTTTTCGCCTCAGTTCAACTTCCACAAAATCTGATTGATAGTTTACCTGCAAAACTTCAGCCGGAGATAACCAGGTAACTTCGGAACAGTCTGCTAAAAATTCCTGCATTGCAGTTAACATCACCTGATGTTCTCCCACATAACCTAATCCTTCAGTGAGAGTTGGTTTTTTACCAGTGGTAGCCAAATCTTCGGGATAAAATTGGACAGTGCGCGGATAGTTACCATCAGAAAGACTAATTTGCCGATATGTAGTGATTTTGGGCAAAATTTGTTGCCATACCCCAATACCATCTAATATTCTGCCTGACATTAGGGATAAATTATAAGCGAGTTTTCTGGCTGCGACTACAGATTTAGATTGGCTTTCAATGAGTGCCACTTTTAACCCAGAATTTTTGAGGGAGCAAGCGAGGGCGGTGCCTGCGATACCCCCACCAACAATAACTAAGTCGTAATCTAGTTTTGGTAGGGTAGCTATTTGAGATATAGAATCAGTTTGGGAAAGTTTCTCAGATACCATATTTAACGAAATTAGTCAATAAAATTTAGAAATTTGTACTCTCCCTATATTTTGACGCAATTTTTCTGGAGTGTCTGATTAATTCATCATAAAAAAATTGGTATAGCAATTCCCATATTGTTGAGCTACACTCATTCTTTTGTTTGAGGGCTAACTACTGAAGCCAAATTCTAGTGGACTGACACGCCTAAAATTGTGCAATAGATTTTTGTTTCTAGGTATAGTTATCTTCCCCCTATTCCCCCTATTCCCCCTATTCCCCCTCTTCCCACAACGTACCATTTTAGATGTGTCAATCCACTACGCCTATTATTTTTAGATATATTAGACCTCTGGTGGAAAAGAGGGAGTGGGGAGTAGGTAGGGACGTTGCATGAACGTCTGTACAGAGTAGGGAGAAATAGTTGATTATTTATAGGCGATAATTGATTTAATTTTTGATGATCACCAGATGTCTATTAATCCACTACCAGACAATTTCAGCGAAAATATTGCTTGAGAATTGTTATTGCTAACGACAGTGTTTGTGAAGCATTCCGGAACAGAAAGTAATCCAAGTGCGAGTTTTTTATTGCAACATTTAAGCTGAAAAAATCCACTATCTCAAGGCTTAATTTTTTATTAATAAATACCCTCTGAGATATTATCTGAAATTTTCCCAACAACTCTATTATTTATCTTTCAACTTTTCCACATAACCCCACAAACTATAATCACGAGCTAACCAACCATGAAAAAAAGCCATCTGACTCCCATCTTCCTGCACTCTTTTATAACGATAAATAATTCGTTCATTTATCATTTGCAGAGCAGTATTTCGATTATTACCATTTACTAATGCCGTTTTAGTAGCACCATCAAATATACCTGTTTGTGGTAAACCTAAAGCTTGTTGGAGAAAAGTTACGGAGTTATGAATACCAAAATTAACTGCAGTATCAAACATAACTACAGCCAGAGCAGGGTGCATTGTAGCTGACTTACTATTATCCCAATAACTTTGATAAATTTCCATCAGTTCAGTATCAGACATTTGCGTTACATCTAATGGCGGTAAACCCCGACGACGACGATAAGCATTATATTCAGTTTGCAAAATTCCTTTATAAGTTCTCCCACCTTTATCTGCAGGATGATTACTAAAACCACCTTCAAAATATAAGGTAAAAGCTAGGGCTGTTTCAAATAATTTTTCTTCGTATTTTGTTTCAGTTTCTGCTTGGGCAGGAATTGGATTATTAATAATAATAATAATAGGCATTCCTACTGCCAAAATTAATGAAATAATTCCCAGGATTATTTGGGGTTTAAATTTAGTTCTTGGTTGGAGTTGAATCAATCTTTGCCAAATCATTAAAATCTTCCTTATTTTAATTAAAAATTTTTACCCAAAATTAGATATAGGATAACTTAAACATTGCAGTTCAGAAATTACATTTATCTCTGGCAATTCTACTCAGCTACAAAATATGATAAATTTTAACTTTTAATTAGATAGCATAAAAGTCGGTGCAAATGAATACCCACCAAAATCTTCCCCACTCAGAAACTCGAAAAATTGAAGCATTGACAGGACAAGCTGAACTTTATTACGCTCAAGGAGAGTTATCAGAAGCGATCGCTTGTTGTCGTCAGGCATTAAATTTACAACCCAATTGGGCCCCTACTTACGTCACCCTAGCAAATATTTTCCAAGCCCAAGGCCAAATTTCTGAAGCAATTAACATCTACTATAAGGCCATAGAACTGAATCCTAATTTAGCCCAAGCTCATGTTAACTTGGGCAGTATGTTTTATCGTCAGGGAAGGTTAGAGGAGGCGATCGCTAGTTACCGCAAGGCAATTCAGCTACAGCCAAATATGGCCCCTGCTTATTGGAATTTGGCTAGGGTTTTACAGCAGTTGGACAAAGAGGACGAGGCGATCGCTTCTCAACAAAAAGCATTAGCTTTAAATCCAAATTTAGGTGGGATTGAGTTTCTGTTAAATCAAGGGTATAAACTAGCTGAAACTGGTAAATTAGATGAAGCTATAAATGTTTGGCAAAAAGTAATTGCAGCCCAACCTAATTTAGCAGAAGCTTATGGTGAAATCGGAATTATTTTAAGATATCAAGGTAAATTTACTGAAGCTATTCAAAACTTAAAAAAAGCGATTGAAATTCAACCTGACTATGCTACAGCTCATCAACATTTATGTGGCATTTTGCGAGATAGTAATAATTATGTAATGGTTCGGGAAGCTGTCACTAAGTATTATCAATTATGTGGAGAATTAGACCCGATTATCACTGCTATTTATATAATTAGCACTTATCAAGTATCTGGTTTAAATGAAATTGCTAAAGATAGATTTTTTGAACTTGAGGCTAAACTCATAGAAGATATTACCATTGTCAAAAAATCAGTCGAACTTAAATCTTTATATGCTAATTTTTTATTCAGCGTTCCCTACTTAAGAGATGATCTAAAAGCAAATTCAAAACTCTATAAATTAGTCTCGAAAGCTTATACTCAGTTATCTCTAAAAGATAAATATAGTAAGTCTAGTCAAAATTTTCCTACTTTCGACTTTAGCCATAATCGTAAATTAAAAGTTGGGTTTATATCCAGTCATTTTTTCAGACATTCTGTAGGTTGGTGTAGCCTGAATATAATTCAAGAGTTAGGAAAACTCAACACAGAAATATATTTATATTTAACAGAACGTTTCCAACCAGACGACCAAACTGCTAAATTTAGTCAAGCTGCCACTAAACTATATGTTCCTAAAAAGTATCCGAAAGGAATTGCAGATTTCACAGAAATTATTGGCGAAATTCAGCAAGACCAAGTAGATATTTTAGTAGACTTAGATGCTCTGAGTTTACCAGTTAATACAGAGATTTTATATCATCAACCAGCACCAGTTTGTATATCTTGGTTAGGATTTGATGCTCCCTACATATCTTCAGATAATTATTTTCTATGTGATTGGCAAACCCACCCCCAAGATCGGGATGAATACTATACAGAAAAATTAGTCAGAATGCCAGATTCTTTTGTCGCAATTTCTGGGTTTGAAAGAATAGAAATAAATCGAATTGATTTAAGAAAATCTCAGAGAATAGGTTTAGACCAAATTGTTTATTTATGTTTAGCACCAGGCAGAAAATTTAATCGAGATTTAGTCAAAGCACAAGTTGCTATTTTGAAGCAAGTTCCTAATAGTATATTAATTCATAAATCATTAGGAGATTTAGAAGTTTTTCAGGCTGCTTATCATCAAGCTTGTGAGGCTCAAGGAGTGAGTATTCATCGGATTAAATTTATGTCAAGATTCTTGACTGAAGAAGAACACAGAAATGTATATTCTTTAGCAGATATTATGCTTGATTCTTATCCTTATAATGGTGGTACTCATACTTTAGAGGCTTTATGGTTTAATTTGGCAGTTGTTACCCGCGCCGGAGAACAATTTTTATCAAGAATGGGTTATTCTTTTTTACAAAGTTTAGAGATAAAATTAGGTGTAGCATGGTCATGGGATGAGTATATTGATTGGGGTGTAAAATTAGGTCAAAATTCTACTTTACGCCAGGAATATATTGATAAGTTAGTTAAGTCTAAGGAGTCGGAAAATTTAGCACCATTATGGAATTCCAAAAAGTTTGCTCAAGATATGTATGATGTCATGGTAAGATTATCAACTAATGATAGTGCCAAAACTCCTAATACTTAATAAGCAATGAGGAGGATGAACATATAGGCATTTTAAGTCAGGGTATTAATGATTAGTTTTATGAAAATTTTCTCTAATAGGCAGATATTCTCAGCTTGCTTTGTCGTAAACATTTCCTTTCCTGTGGAATGCTGCGCCAACAGCTATAAGCGGTCAGCAATCAGCTTTTTATTTTTAATAAATGAAGTAAGCATTATTGAATAATTATGAAGTTACTAGGGGAGCTTTTAATTCATATTTAGGAATTAGATAAAATCTCTCAATGCTAATTTATTATTTAAAGAACTATACTTATTAGTGATAACAGCTAAAAGCTGACGGCTGAATACTTACCCTTTGTCTCATAAATTTTTCTTAGGTTAACTACAAGACCCATAGTAATTAAGATAGTCCCAATTTATCTTAATTGCTACTTGAGTAATTCATCATTAACAAAAAAAGTGAAAATACCAACATTTCATCCCGAAAGTAAATTTATTAAAATCTGGGAAGTATTAATTGTATTCGTTACTGTTTATAACGCTTTTATTGTGCCATTTAGAATCGCTTTTCAGAATAGATTTGATGGCATCTGGATTATCCTCGATATTGTAGGAGATTTAATTCTAATTATTGATATATTTTTAAAATTTAATCTCGGTTATTTTGTGCATGGAGAATATATAGAAGATAAACAAAAAATAGCTCAACGTTATCGTACTAAAAAAATTAAACTATATTTAATAGCAAGTTTTCCAGCAGACCTAATTGCCCGACTTTTTATACCAAGTTCGTTGCGATTTATCATTGGTATTCTGAGATTACCCCGTTTATTAAGACTATCTGAATGTTATCGAATTTTTAGTAGTTGGGAAACTAACGTTCTAATTAATCCCACCTTTATTAGAATGTATAAATTAGTTATAGTTATCATTTTAATTAATCATTGGGTAGCTTGTGGATGGTTTCTTATTGGTAGTTGGGAATTAACTTCTGGAGATTCTTGGTTAATCAATAATTCACTAGACTCAGCAAGTACAAGAAATCAATATATTAACTCTCTTTATTGGGCAATAACCACTCTAACTACTGTCGGATATGGAGATATTACCCCCACCACAGAAATCGAAATAACATTCACATTAACCGTCATGTTTTTAGGGGTATCAATGTATGCTTATATTATTGGAAGTGTTTCTTCATTAATCTCTAACTTAGATGCGGCTCAAGCAAGATATCGGGCAAAATTAGACCAGATTCAAATCTATATGAGAGAAAACAGAATTCCGTCTAATTTACAACAAAAAATTAGAGACTACTATCAATATAGATGGATAGAAAATCGTGATATTAGAGACTATCATATTCTCGAAGAATTGCCCTATCCTCTGAAAATGAAACTAGCACTACAACTACACAAAGAAGTCATTGAAACAGTTCCCATTTTTCAAGGAGCAACAGCTCATTTTGTCGAAGAAATAGTCATGGCATTAAAACCAGAAATACTGCCACCTAATGAATACATAATTCGTGAAGGTAACTGGGGCCATGAAATGTATTTTATTAAGCGAGGAGTAGTGCAAGCTTTCTCAGAAAAAACTGGTATTATATATAGAAATATGAGTGCTGGTAAATTTTTTGGAGAAATTGCTTTAATCTATGAAAAACGTCGAACAGCATCAGTTATAACTACTACCTATTGTGAGTTATTTGTACTTGATAAAAGTGACTTTCAAAAAGTCTTAGAAAATTATCCAGACTTTGCAGGTCATGTCAGAAAAACAGCAAAAGAACGTTATGAAACTGAAAGTAAAGAATAAATATGCAACAGTCAAAAACAGCAACTATTAAATATATTAAAAAACCTACCTCTCAAGCTTGGATACAACAAGCGATCGCCAATCTAGACACCGTATTATTAGACCATTCTCACTGCGAACGTAAAGCAGCAGGTGTAGCTTTAAATTTAATGTTTCGCTACCCATCTAGTACGAAACTAATCAAAATGTTAACACCTATTGCCCGCGAAGAACTAGAACATTTTGAACAAGTAAACCAGTGGTTAGAACGTCGTAATATTCCATTAGCTCCTTTAAACTCTCCTCCTTATGGAGCAAGTTTAAATAGTCAAGTTCGGCGACATGAACCAGAAAGAATGTTAGATTTATTATTAGTTTATTGTTTGATTGAAGCCCGCAGTCACGAACGTTTAGGTTTACTTGCTGACCATTGCCCTGACCCAGAATTAGCAAAATTTTATCGTGGTTTAATGACATCGGAAGCTAGACATTATGGTGTATATTGGGTTTTAGCTACAACCTATTTTGAACAGGAAGTTGTCGAAAAAAGATTAGAAGAATTAGCAATATTTGAAAGTGAATTACTCAGTAATTTACATCCGGAACCACGCATTCACAGTTAAAAATAATTAATAATTTACAATTAATAATTAAATGATTAAGATTGGAAGTATTACAGCATATTTCGCACTTATGATGTACAAGGCATCATTTCAGTTATCAGTTATCAGTTATCAGTTATCAGTTAACAGTTATCAGTAACATTAGCTGTTTGCGCAGCATTCCGTAGGAAAGCAAGAGGCTTGAAATTTGGAATATCCTCTTTTTTTATCCCCTTAAAAGGGGAAGCTTTAGACCATAATTTTGCGGTAAATTGAATATCTTGTAGTGCGGACATCTTGCCCGATAGGTGTGTAGCTTATAACATCGAAAAGCGCTGTATATGTTAAGCATAAAGAAAATTTTTCCTTTTCATTCTATTAGCTGTGTATCAAAGTAACCTTTAATCTGCTTTATATGACTTTCTTTATCTTCTCATTAGACATCTCTAATAATAAAAAATAAAATCAATTATCGTAAAGAAAATATCAATTATTTCTCCCTACTCCCTCTTTTATAGAGAAGTCTATTTCTCTATACATCAAATTGAAATATTTCATATAATATAGAATCAGGTTCAACGAGTGTATCTTCATAATTTGATAATTACTTCAAGCCTTCAATCTCTCCCAACTATATAATAAGTATTCAACCGGATTTGATATAACTATAACTTTGTCCCTCACCCACAAGATAACTGCTATATGAACAAAAAATATCGTGATTTCCTAATTCGTAACTGGCAACCAAAAGATCGTGAAATTGTAGCCAATATTATTGGTTCTATATTAGCCGAATATGGTCTAAATTGGGAACCATTAGGTGCTGACCAAGATGTATTAAAAGTAGAAGAATTTTATCAAAATGCAGGAGGCGAATTTTGGGTAGTAGAACAACAACAAAAAATATTAGGCACAGCAGCCTATTATCCGATTCCACGAGGTAAAAAAGCAGTCGAAATACGCAAAATGTATCTCTTACCAGAAGTTAGAAAAAAAGGTTTAGGAAAATTATTGTTAAAAGAGCTAGAAAACAGAATAAAAGAATGTAACTTTACAGAAATTTGGGTGGAAACCGCCACACTCTTGCAAGAAGCTGTTAAATTATATGAAAATAATGGTTATCAATTAACTACAGGAGTAGAAACAAAACGCTGCGATCGCGTGTATAAAAAAGTTTTAGACAAGCAATAGAGTCGAGAATATACTAGTTTTCATCTTCATAAAATATAGTTTTTTCCTTCTTCCTGATTCCCTCTACTATTTGTAACAAACATTTATCAAATTGGTATAATACAACCTGGCTTTTGACTTGTGTAAAAATCATGGATTTACGTTATCTGATTCCCTTTTTTGACCCCAAGGTCCAAACCTGGGCCATAGAAGCCAGAATATTGCGATGGTTAACATTTGTCTGGTTATTTCTAGGATTAGTAGTATTATTTTCAGCTTCCTATCCCGCTGGTACTACAGAATATGGAGATGGTCTCTACTTCTTTAAACGCCAATTAATCTGGGTCTTAGTAGGTGCGGTGGGATTTAATCTGAGTGTTTACACACGCCTATCTTTTATGTTGCAAACAGCAAAAGTCGGCTTCATAGCCATATTTATACTCCTAGTTTTAATATTGATACCAGGAGTAGGAACAACTATCAATGGTGCAACTCGTTGGATATCTATAGGCTCAATAGTAATCCAACCATCTGAACTGATGAAACCATTTCTCGTACTTCAAGCTGCACATTTATTCAGTAGATGGAACCGCGTTAGTTGGATAGTTAGGAGCATTTGGTTGTCGATTTTTGGTTTAGTGCTAGGAGCTATTTTATTAGAGCCAAACTTGAGTACCACTGCTTTATGCGGTATAATTTTGTGGTTTATCGCCTTAGCAGCAGGACTACCCTATTTTTACTTAACCGGAATAGCTTTATGTGGATTTCTTTTAGCCACTATCAGTGTTAGCATCAACGATTATCAAAGAAAGCGTATCATGTCCTTTACAAATCCTTGGGCAGATCCCATGGGTGACGGTTATCAGTTAATTCAAAGTTTATTAGCAGTTGGTTCTGGTGGTATGTGGGGAAGTGGTTTAGGATTATCTCAACAAAAGTTACATTTTCTACCTATTCAATATAGCGACTTTATCTTTTCTGTCTATGCCGAAGAATTTGGCTTTGTCGGAAGCTTACTTTTATTTATATTATTGATTTCATATAGCATCATTGCCCTCAGAGTTGCTTTTAAAGCTCGTTTCATGGAACATCAATTACTAGCTATTGGAGCAATGACAGCTTTAGTCGGGCAGTCTCTAATTAATATTGCTGTTGCTACTGGTGCATTACCTACTACGGGTTTACCATTTCCACTGTTTAGTTACGGTGGTAGTTCAATGGTGGGTAGTTTGATTTTGTGTGGATTATTAATTCGAGTTGCTAGAGAAGAAAATCAGGGAGAAGTCATCCCCTTGAAGCAACCTCGCTCACGACGACGGCGAAGCTATATGCGATAATTTTATCTTGATGCGTTGAAGAGAATTTACCGGAAAATTATTGGGTAAAAACTCTTAACATCAAGCAAAGCAGGAAACTGTAACTTAGGCATAAGTATACAAATAAAAAGATAGAGAATTAGATGCTTCGCTTCAGGAAAAATTTTTCTTTTTTCCCCTGAAATAAGGGGATAAAATCACAAATTTTCCTTTTAGTCAATCCCCTTATTTTAATCAGGGGTAATTATTAATTGTTAATTGTTAATTGTTAATTGTTAATTGTTAATTGCT